>NZ_PKGG01000118.1:0-15750 GCF_046480465.1 Arthrospira sp. PCC 8006 | reverse complement strand
CTAAGACTGAATGGAGTGCATTTTGAATGTAACGGTGCGGTGCGACTATCGGGTTAAGTGAATTCCGATAATCGCAGTCAGGATAAGAGATTGCTTCAAAAGCCGATGGCGGGATTTGAACCCGCGACCGCTCGATTACGAATCGAGTGCTCTACCACTGAGCTACATCGGCACAGTAGCCCATTGTAACACATAATATAATTGAGCGATCGCCAGCCAAAAACTTGTCAACGCTGATTATACAGGATCAGGAGTCGAGGCAGTTGCGCCCGAGTAAACCACACCCCGCTGCATATCCAAAGTAAGAATCACCCCATCACGAATCACCTGGGTAGCATTTTTCACCCCAACAATCACCGGAACCCCGAGGCGCAAACCAATAACCGCCGCATGGCTAGTCAAACTATCAACTTCCGTCACCACACCAGCCGCCTTACGCATAACCTCCACAAAATCCGCATTAGTTTGGGAAACCACCAAAATTTCTCCAGGGTTAAAATCACCCACCTGAGAAGGCTGGTTAACCACACGAGCGCGACCAGTAAAAGTTCCCTGACCGATAGCAGTTCCCTTACCGAGAACCGCCGTCACCACTTCCACCTTAACCAAATCCGTAGAACCTGCGACCCCCTGCAAAGTCCCAGCAGTAGTCACCACCAAATCCCCATCAGCGACAAAATTATTTTCCCGCGCCACATTAACCGCCGATTGAAAAGTCTGATCCGTAGAAGGTAAATCCAAAACCAAAAGCGGTTTAACCCCCCAAACCAAACTCAACTGACGCGCCACCTCCACATGGGGAGTAATCGCCAAAATCGGAGTTTGGGGGCGAAACTTCGAGACATTGCGCGCCGTAGCGCCAGTTTTAGTTAAAGTCATAATCGCCGCCGCATCTAACTGAATCGCAATTTGACTGACAGCTTGACTAATCGCATTAGGAATAGATCGCCCCGTATCCTCCACCTTGAGAACATTACGAGTAATCCCATCTCGTTCAATTCTGTTAGCAATTCTAGCCATAGTCGCCACCGCTTCCACCGGAAACTGACCCACAGCCGTTTCATTAGACAGCATCACCGCATCAGTACCATCAAGAATAGCATTAGCCACATCAGAAATTTCCGCCCTAGTCGGACGAGGATTGCTCACCATACTATCAAGCATCTGAGTAGCAGTAATCACGGGAATTCCCATGCGGTTAGCCGTCACAATCAAGCGTTTTTGCAAAAGTGGCACATCTTCAGCAGGTAACTCCACCCCCAAATCACCCCGCGCCACCATCACACCATTACACAGAGCTAAAATCTCCTCCATTTGTTCGATCGCCTCATGTTTTTCGATTTTGGCGATGACGGGGACATCCTTACCCGCACTAGCAATCAATTCTTTAATTTCCAAGACATCCTGGGGATTGCGGACAAAACTGAGGGCGACCCAATCGACCCCTTGATCTAAGCCAAACATCAAATCGCGCCGGTCTTTGTCGGTCATGGCTTTAATGGAGAGATAGACCCCCGGAAAATTAACCCCTTTACTATTGGAGAGGACACCACCGACGACTACCCGACAGTGTAGTTCTCCCTTGTCTCGGTCTACTTTTTCCACCAGCATCTCGACCTTACCATCATCTAAAAGAATGGTCGCGCCATCGGGGACTTCATCAGCGAGAGGTTCGTAGGTAACAGAGGAGATCTCCTCGTTTCCAGGAAGGTCACGGCTGGTGAGGATAAAGTGATCACCTCGGTTCAATTTGATCGACCCATTCTCGAATTTTCCTAAGCGAATCTTGGGTCCTTGTAAATCCTGAAGAATACCTACAGGCTTGTTCAATTCAAAGGATACCTGACGAATCAAACGAATGCTGCGCTGGTGGTCTTCATGGCTACCGTGGGAAAAATTCAAGCGCAAAGTGGTTGCTCCCGCTTCTATCAACGCCTTGAGTACATCCGGTTTTTGGGTCGCCGGTCCAATGGTGGCGACAATTTTGGTTCTATGTATTAAGTTTGGCGATCGCATAACGTTAACTCAGTCCCAGGCGTTGATAGTTGTTAGTTTTGGCGCACCTAGGTGCGACTAGAATCACTTTAAGAAAATTTAACCATGATCGTGGCATATTTATCGCAAAACCCCCCTAGAATCTGACTGGGAGAGCAGATGAATCGGTCCGGGCGCGGGACAGGCTGCGCCGTCGCGACGGATGATCTAGGCTGGTTATTTCCCCGCGCGATCCCGATTTCTCCCCCTGTGGTGTCTATTGATAAAAATGACGGTTTCGCGCGTATAGTGGTGCTTTATGGCCGGGATTCAACCCTTAACTATGGGGAACCCCTCAGTTACTGTAGGGCGCGTCACCTAGAGATAAATCGTACTGTCGCCGTCAAAGTAAAATTGTAGTGTGTGTGTCCCAGTGAAACCAAACACCACCATCTCTGACCGAAAAAATTGGTTTCACCCTAGTTTCACCGAACCGACAAAGAAGATTAGCCCTGAAAACTTAATGATTGGTAAAATTCGAGAAAATGAAGCTCAACTTAGGAATTTATGCGGTGATATCGTTAATGAGTAGCTACCTGTTGTTAGCCACTCCGGCGCAGTCGCAGCGTCCATCACCCTGTTCTAATGATAACCAAGAACGACCCTCCCAACGTCGCCGCCAAATTATTAACCGTGAATATGGCTTGCGCTTTGATATTCCAGCTAATTATTACACGGAACTACGAAGTGAGAGAGGACATCGCCAACAGTTATCTATTGCCGTTCGTAACCCTACTGATGTCGAGTTTTTGGAATGTGGGAGAAGGGAAGGAATGAGAGGCTATGGACACCAAGTTTCCGACGTGAGAGTTACCATTGAACCACGTCCTAGCAATATCGGCAATGTTCGTGATATTTTACGCAATGCGGCTACTGGAAGCAGTTACAGCCAGATTTTAGAGTCTAATTTTACGACTATTGCGGGACAGGAGGCGGTAATTTATATAGTGCAAACGAGTTATCCTGAGCGTTATCGGTATGGGCGGCTAATACATCCTAATGGACGATATATCATTAGTATTTCTGCGGGAGATTATGGGGAAAGAATAGATGTGATTGATTTGCAGGTGATGAACCTGATCATGTCTACAATGAGGATAGATTGGCAACCATGACCACTAAAAAAAGCTGAAATTATCACCCGCCTGGTTTACTCACCGGACAACTATCAGAGACTGTTTTTTAACGGTTAGAAGCAGAATTGCAGTTTTTGAGTAATTATATCGCAGCAATTGAGTGGCTTGTAGGTTCTACGCTGGGCACGAAACCTCAAGGCTACTATATCTAACTGCTGTTGGGTTTCACTGCGTTTCACCTAACCTACTGCTGTTGGGTTTCACTGCGTTTCACCCAACCTACATGGCTGGGGTTTTGGGAAGTATGAGAAAATTAGGCGATCGCACTATATCTAACTGCTGTTGGGTTTCACTGCGTTTCACCCAACCTACTGATGTTGGGTTTCACCCAACCTACATGGCTGGGGTTTTGGGAAGTCCGAGAAAATTAGGCGATCGCACTATATCTAACTGCTGTTGGGTTTCACTGCGTTTCACCCAACCTACTGATGTTGGGTTTCACCCAACCCACATGGCCGCGGTTTTGGGAAGTGGTAGAAAATTAGGCGATCGCACTATATCTAACTGCTGTTGGGTTTCACTGCGTTTCACCCAACCTACTGATGTTGGGTTTCACCCAACCCACATGGCCGCGGTTTTGGGAAGTGGTAGAAAATTAGGCGATCGCACTTTCCCCCAAGTGGAGTAGGTTGGGTGGAGGTCACGAAACCCAACCCTACCATCTCTAACTGATGTTGAGTTTCACTCAACCTACATGGCTGATATTTTACCTTGACAAATACCCGGATTTTACCTATCCTATAAGAATAGACAACTGTGCCGCTATATATATGAATTTTACAGTGGGTAAAACCAAAGCCAACCTATCATTGCTACTGCCTCGCCAACCCGCGATCATCATAAGTTTAGTAGTAGGTTAGGGGTCGGAAAACGGCACTCTCGCTGGTTGGGTTTCACTGGGTTTCACCCAGCCCAAATCGCTACATAGCCGTTCTGGCAAAATGTTCATATCCCAATAAATATAATCAATTTATATATAATCATATAATCAATTTATTTTTTATCAAAAATGGCAAATATCATGTCGTAAATAATTACCCTAAAGTTGTTTTTTCCAACCTAATCCCACTGTAATTTGTAATTAATCCAACTGCATAAGCTTAACCAAAAAAATTGAATTTCAAAAAAAATAACAATCAGAGTTATATCTTCAGTTATAATTTTGTATTCCCACAATAATTCATTAAATCTACCATTAACAAATAAGACAATATGAATAATTAATAAAGCTCTTAACCAAGAAACTTATAGTTTCTTGATTAACAAAAAAATACAAGGCATTGAAAATACATAAAAAAACCAATAGGTGGGTAAACCCCAAACAATTTGATGAATTAATTTTACCAATAAAATTTGTTTTAACTCTGCCAAGATCATCAAAGTTAAGACACAAGTAAATACACTAACAATTACAGCAATAGTATTCATAAAACAGTGATACTTAAAAGAGATTAAATTATTGTGATTAGGCAAACGAAAACGAGTATATCCTGAAGGTGGCAGTAGCCAATCATTCAATTTACTTGCCCGAGATTTAACATATAATGTAATCTCAAACCACGGTGTTTTAGTATAAAATTCTGAAGGATTATTTAAAATTTTTGCGGCCAATAAAATTACAAAAACTCAAAAGGCTATAAATAGTGCAAGTTCAACTATTGTCATAATAAATAATTCTAAAATAAACTCTTAATTTACCTAACCAAACAAAACATATTTGACTTTATAAATCCAAAAGGATAGAGTCATTAAAACATAATTTTTAAATCGGTATAATTATCTTGAATGGCTTTAAATATTCAAATATAATTTGATTATTTTACTCAAAAATTAATCACAATTTAATTGTTTTCTTGACAAATCATCATTGTTTGGAAAACACAAGCTACTAGGGATTTTGCTTGGAACATACCGAATTAAATTAGGATCTCGTAATCCAGTTTCTACAAAATAAGTTAAATCATCAACTTGCTTATTAGTTAGGTTAAGAGGCTTAAAAAATATACTTAAGTTACCAGAATATTTAGCCTCCATCTTTTGAGGTTTTGCATTATTAAAGTATTCAACAATTTGTCGTACAGTTGTAAAAGATGCACCATGACCATAAGGAGAGCTATCTATTAAATTGTAAAGCTGCGGAACCTTGAACTTAAAGTCATCCTTGGCTCGTTGTGTAGCTGTACCTCTCCCTAAATTTAATCCAGTCCAATCTTTTGGATGGTCATCAAAGCCTACTGCATAAAATTCGTCTCTTGCTAAGTTTGGTCCAGTATGACAGTGAACACAAGATGAACTAAAAAAGGTAATTGCGCCTCTAATTTGATTTTTTGACATAGCCATTTTATTACCTTTTAGCCATTTTTGAAAAGGCGCTTCATTACTTAATAAAGTCCGCTCATAAGCTGCAATTGCTAATCCTGCTCGTTTCAAGTCTTCAACTTCTGATCCTACATAAGGGCGATCAGGAAAAGCACTAGCAAATAGCTTTTGGTATTCAGGTATGAGAGCGATCGCGGCTGTTCCTAATTTATGGACGTTCATTGCACTAATGGCCTGGGTTTCTAACCCATCCAGCTTAAATCTATTAATATCGAAGCTCTGAATTAGCTTCTCTTTGCCATTAACTCCAGTAGAGCCTGCACGCCCATTCCATAACATTGCTTTTTGGTAAGCACTGTTTAATACAGATGGAGCTAAAATATTTTGCTTATCAATTTCAGCAGGGAAAGCATCGGGATCTGGATGTCGCAATTTACCTGCTCCTATTCCTCCTGTTCCTAATGCTTGTGGCAAATTTGATCTAAATCCAGCTTCTGCAAAATGACAAGATGCACAGCTTGCTTCCTGCCAATGTTTACTATTAATTGGATTAATAGACAAAGCCGTTTCATGGAACAGCATTTGACCAAGATCAATTTTTTCTTTTGTTAATTCATTTTGAGGATCAAAAGGTATTGCACTAAGATTTTCTGAATCAGGTAGAATAAAATACTGATAACCACTATTATTAGGGGCGATCGAATTAATTAACTGCCTAAGCTGCATATCCAAATAAGTATGCTCAGGATCATTGGCAGAAAGAACTGGTTGTTCGACAGAGAAAATCACCCCAAAAATTATTAATAGGCTTAAAATAAACTTCACAAACATAAGCATAATTCAGGTTATATTTCCCATAATTTTAAATCCTAAATTCTGCGTAAATTTCTGTTTAAAACAGCATTTAATAAATCTCGGCAAACTGCATTCAAGTTGGCGTTGGTAATTTTCCAGAATCTTCCTGTGCGCTTGTTGCGAACTATCAGATTAATATTTGGATATCGTCGTGCTTGTACAAATGTATTGCTTGCATCAGCTACTAAAATATTCTGGGAATTTAAATCACTAGCAATATTCCCTCTATTGTTATACTCAGCAGTTGTCATGTAAACACCATCTTGCGCTGTAAGAAGTTGAATATTCCCACTACTATCTTCATAGGCTACAGCTTCATATTCATCACTCCTTGAATCTGCTTGATGACCTCTGTCTCGCTGAAGCTCTCCGATTCTAATAGGAGAGTTAGTACCAACAGGAAATAACAATTTAGCATCTTCAGGCATTTGCATAAGCTGGCGGCGCACACGATTGATAGAACTCATTAAGCTAGGACTCGTACTTAAATCTACGGGTTGTTGTCCTAGCTGATCTAACCCTAATTCATGAGGCGTAGCTACAGCATAAATAGTTCTTAAGTCAATTAAATTCTGGTAACCAGAGTCAATTGCATCTGAGGGCTTTGATACATTTATAATCAGTGCTAAAGAAATTAAAAATGATAAAGCTAAAGCCAATGTTCTCAACAGAGAGTATTTTTTCATGAGATTTTTTGTAATTTTAACAAAACGTCAGAAGTCGGTAAATGTTGTAACGTTATCAATTACCACTTCATTGTAAACTAGATTAAGTTTAACTGCATAGATTAATTTATATGAATTTCTTATTAAAATCAATTATCGCCAAAAGATTTCCAAACTAAATTGAACTTCTAAAGACATAAAAATCGACATATTGCTCGGTCGAGAGTTTCCTTAGTCATAATTTAAGTTTTTGAAGTATGCTTTGGCAATAGTAATCTAAAGGAACGTTAAGAATTTGTTGATCATGATTGTTTGTATCATTTTTAATCAACAAATCAATTGTTTTTTTGGATTCTAAGTTTTCCAAGTAATTAAGTTGTTGAGTGATCAGTTTTAGTGATTGTCCCACGGTTAACGAAACCCAATCTCCTTGAGAATCTTTAATATGACTAGCACTGTATAAAATATTTATTATCTCATTATTGGTCATGGAAATTTCTGAATATTTGTCATAAAAAATATCCTTTGTTGAAAACCCAGATCCTAAAGCTCTAGCGATATCTCTGAAAACAGAGCTAAGTTTTAGCAACTCTTTCTTAGAAACTTTACTATATTTTTTTATGTCTATTAAGCTTATATTTGACGACTTAAAATCAATTAAATTGTAGATTTTTTCTTGAATATACATATCATTAATAGTATCCGTAAAATGATTTTCAAAGAGGTATGTCAAATCAAAAAAAATAGAAAAATTTAAGATGGACGTTAACAAGAAGATTAACAAAAGTTTCATTGCTTATTTTATTGATAGTTGACAAAATTTACCAATTAATATATTCGTAAAGTTTGGTTTAAAACAGCGTTTAATAAATCTCGTTTAACTGCATACAAGTTAGCATTGACTATTACCGCTTGTCTTCCTGTGCGCTTGTGGCGAACTATCAGATTAATAGTTGGATAGCGTCGTGCTTGTAAAAATATACGGCTTGCATCAGCTACTAAAATATGTTGAGAGTTAAAATCAGTAGAAGTGTTACCTTGGCAACTTAACTCGGATCTTGACAATGAACACTGGTGTCTTAGGAGGTGACCAGTGCCTGACAATGCTGCTCTTGTCATTGCAGCTCCATCTCCCGCTGTAATAGATTGAGCGTTTCCGCTGCTATCTACATAACCTGTAGCTTCATATTCATCACTTCTTGAATCTACTTGATGACCGGTATCATTTGGAATTTCTCCAATTCTAATAGGAGAGTTAGTACCAACAGGAAATGATAATTTAGCATTTTCAGGCATTTGCATAAGCTCTCTGTTCACACGCTTTATAGCCCTCATTAAGCTAGGATTCGCACTTAAATATACTGGTTGTTTTCCTAGCTGTTTGAACCCTAGTTAATTTAGTTCATGAGGTGTATATACAGCCTCAATAATTACCAAGCCAATTAAATTATGATAACTAGAGTCAATTGCATCTGTAGTCTTGGATAAGCTTATAATCATTACTAAAGAAATTAGAAACGAGAAAGCCAAGGCTAATCTTTTCCAGAAAGCGGATTTTTCATGATATTTTTGGTGATTCTTTAAAACTTAACGTCAGAAGCAAGTCACTGTAGTGACGCGCTTAACTACAATCTAAACTAGATTAATTTGAACTGCATCGATTGTTTTTGTTGATTCAAAATAAGCCACCTTTCACTTGATAATCTTATCAAGTGAAAAGTGACCGAACTTGAACGGTTAAGAACTGCGCAAGTTGCTGTTTAAAACAGCATTTAATAAATCTCGGCAAACTGCATTCAAGTTTGTATTTACCATTACTGCTCTTGTTCCAGTCCGCTTGTTGCGAACTATCAGATTAATAGTTGGATAGCGTCGTACTTGTAAAAATGTACGGCTTGCATCAGCTACTAAAATATGTTGAGAGTTAAAATCCATAGCAATGCTACCGTTACCAAGTAACTCTGCTGTTGTCATTTCAACTCCATCTCCCGCTGTAAAAGATTGAGGGTTTCCGCTGCCATCTACATAACCTTCACCTTCATATTCATCACTTCTTGAATCGGCTTGATGACCTGTATCCTGTGGAATATCTCCCATTTTAATAGGAGAGTTAGTCCCAATAGGAAATATCAATCTAGCATTTTCAGGCATTTGCATAACCTCTCTGTTCACACGCCTTATAGAATTCATTAAGCTAGGGTTCGCACTTAAATCTACGGGTTGTTGTCCTAGCTGGTCTAATCCTAGTTCATGAGGTGTGGCTACAGCGTCAATAATTCCTAAGTCAATTAAATTCTGATAACGAGAGTCAATTGCATTTGATGGCTTGGATAAGCTTATAATCAGGGCTAAAGAAATTACAAACGAGAAAGCCAAGGCTATTTTTTTCCAGACAGAGGATTTTTTCATGCGATTTGTTCTTCCAGTAAAAATCAAAATGGAAAGCAAGCAACTTTAGTTTTAGGGGTTATAGTTGAGATTGCCTGAGAGTGACCTAAACTTCATTTTAGACAAAATCCATTTGAATTGGGAGGGTGGATATATATGTTTTTATTATCTGAACCATTACCTCCAAAAACTTTTATAAATTACTGATACCGACCAGACATCAAATTTGATGATGGCGAGTTCTGATTGATTTCTAATTGAGTCAAGTCAATATCCGACTCTAAAAATGTTAAGCCTTCGTTAACTGCTGAATTAACTATATCTCTTAAAATTGCTTGGATACTAATATTTTTCATCAGATAAATTGTGTTACTGTTTGCTTCAATACAGACTAAGCTTAAAACTTCTACTGTATCGGATTCCTGAATAGAGTTGTTATTCATTCTGTCAGAGAATTCATCAATTAGCTGTAATATATCCTGCTTTGTAAATGGTAAGGCTTGCTCACCAGAAGCATCTAAATATCCAATGGCTTCTAGATTTAAATTGTTATTGAGGTTAGTTGTATGATTGTTGTTCAAACTAATTGGCTCATTTGTTCCTAGCGAATACCTTATATGTGCTGTGTCCGGGAAAGATAAAATATTTTTTTTCGCTAATTCTATATACTTAGAGTATTGCTCTTGAGGAAACGAACTTTCTAAGTTATATAAATTTGTATAAATTGGTTCGTGAGCTTCATATTGACGGGATAAAAATTTAGGATATCCAAAATATTTATATCCAAATACCATCAAAATAAACAGCGAAAAGGTTGCCAGTATGAAAGATATAACTGTCACTTTTATGTCGTGCTTTTTTGTCATTTTAGGAGTTCCTAATACAGAGCTATGAGTAGATGAGACACCAATTATTTTTAGTGCAATTGCCCATGACTCGACCGCCCATTTAGACATTTCGAGAGACAATCCACAGTTATTTTGCAATTTTTGAGAAATATTTTGTATAGATAATTCAGGCGGAAGCTTGCTTGAAATCAAATCATTAGGTACTCCCTCCCTATGTGCATCAATTAAAATTTTGATTTCGCGTTTATAAGCAGGACACATATCTCGCAAATATGCTTCGCATCTTTGCCTATCTTGCAACAAGTTTGGATCTTTAGCAATTATTTCTCCAAGCACTTTCCGAGGGTGGGGCTGATTTTTCATTAGTTTTTCATTGATAAAGATGAACTTGACTAAATATTAATTTTCCACTACTTTACCAAACTCCACCACTATAAGAAACTTCAGGACTTGGAGGCAAAGCAATAGATAAATTACTCTTAGAAGATGAATCAGTTTGGCTAACCGGGGATGATGCTGCTTTCAATACTATAGTGGATGACCACTTGATGTATTTAAATAAAGCTTCTGGGTTGTTAGCTTGCAATGGCTTTAGCTCTGTGTGACCAATAAATTTTTGCAACACTGCATCATCGGCATCTTTGCCGATAGCAATAGCAATTCTGACTGCTTTTTTCCCCCAAGGCTGCTTCATAAGCTCATCCAGTCCACTTTGAAAGTCATCAGTGGGCTGGCCATCTGAAATTAATACTAAAACAGGAGGCAGAGCTCTTTCATTCATGGGGGGTATTTTCAACTCTTGCGAAACTAGCTTTAAAGCTGTACCCATATCGGTTCCTGAAGAAGTTGTCCCATCTGCTAACTTTTGAGTCACTTCTTTTGCGATCGTGTCTGCAACTGTTCCTAATAGATCCTCAAAATTATGAACCCCCTTAGTTTTTGTAATATTCCAAAACTCGCCACCTGTCATGCGGGCAATAGATTTATGTGCTCCTTCTCTTCCAGAAACGCCCAAAACATGACTGGTAATTGATGCACTTTTGAGTTGGGAAACAATATCAGAAAGCCCTTCATTGCCACCCATTTCATCTGATATAATGACTAATATTCGAGTATTTTCAGAAGAATTATCAAACGTATTAATAACATGAGGAAAAATGTCAACGGTGTCGCGTTGAGCTAAATAGCATCCCCCGCCTCCAAATAAACCGAGAGATAGAGATTGAATATTTTTCTTAAATCTTTCAGGTGTATTTAAAGGCCATACACCAATGGTATAACGAGACAAATTATAAACTTTATAGGCTTTGCCCATACTCGATCCGCGATGACCTCCAATATCAAAACCAACCAAACCTAATCTGACATTAGCTCCAGCTTTGATAATTTGATCTGCAAATGAAACGCAGCTCCTTTTTACAGCATCAATTTCATCGCTCATACTGCCACTTGTATCTACTAGAAATACAATATCTAACTTGGGTTGCTGAAGTGGATCCGCAACTAAATCTTTCCACTGAAAGTCTGATATCGGAATAGCTGATGGAAAATACCATTCTGCCCCATGAGAAAATTTTAAAACTCTTAGAAGCACATTAGCATTAGGATTCTCACTTGCTACAGTTACCATATGGGGTAACGCTTCGCGAATTGCAGCGTTTAAAGATTGAATTTTACCTTCCACTGACATCGACCCTGATGTATCGCAAATCCATATAAAGTTAAGAGGTCTTACTGATAAACTTCCGCCAGGTCTTTTTACCATTTTTGCCACCAGCTATTTGTGTTATTTATAGAGCATAGCATAAATTTATTTTCAAGCTCTTATTTCTCCTTCATCTTTACCAAAATTAACTTTTGTTCCTAAAGCTAAAGTTACACTTCTACCGGGTTCTACCTCTTTGATTGAATTATTAACATTAGCTACCCACTTTTCATCTGAAAGATTTTTTAATCCCCAAACATTTGGCTGAGTGGGATGTTGGATTACTTCTGCGATCGGATTTGAAAAATCATATCGTTTTTGATCATCAACATGATGCGGGAAAATCTTAGTGTTGTTATTGAGCATAATAATGTTCTTCTTAAATCTAATTCTGGGTGGGATAGCTAAATGGCTTTCACAAGACCAGCATTTTCCTGGATCGCCACTAGATGATTTGAGTTTGTCTAAATCGTAAAAATTTTCAGATCCACAGTTACTACAGTAAAAAATAGAATCTCGCAATCTAATCATTTCTCCTCGCCATATACTTTCTGCTATTCTGCCATTTTCTGGATCTCGAAGACCTTGAGTAAAAGCTTTAGTAAATAAGTCACGAAAGAATTTAGGATAAATTTGCCAAAAGGCAAGAGCATTATCTCCACATTCTCCTGTTTCATCAATATCTTTGGAGAGAGCTTCATTAGATGTATCATCTGTATCAAAAATGAAAACTGGCTCTTCTCCAAATATTTTTCTCCGCGCTGCTAAATCCCAACATTTAATTTGGAGCATTTTTTTTCCACAAAGCGGGTGATGAACATGAAATAAATAAAACAGAAGTACCGCTAGAGAATAAAGGTCGGTAAAACTACTAGGATGGGACTTGCCTATTACAATCTCGGGAGCCATAAAATCAGGAGTCCCTCCAATCATACCGGGCTTGCCATTAATATCTACATTATCATTATCACAAATTCTTACTTCTCCTGTATCTGGGTCAAAAAAAACATTTCCAAATGAAATATCCCGGTAACATAATCCTTTTGAGTGGAGCTGATAATAACTATTTGACAACTCAAAACCTGCTGTTGCTAGTGCATGAAAACTGGGCTCTACTTGCCTTTTCATCATATCTACCACGCCTTTAAATCGGCTTTCTCGAAGTGGCATAATATAACCATAAGTTTCAGGGATATCTGGTATGTTTACTATCTCTAATGGCCACAAAAATCTGTCAGTCGGTATTCCCAACTTTATAGCTTCTTCTAATCTACTTTTTTGCTTATCATCTTGATTTATCCATTCTGGGAAATACCATTTCAAAGCTAAAATTTTATCTTTTAAATTGACTTGATATACTTCTCCCTGTGTTCCTCCTCCAAGAAATTTTTCAACTTTGCCTTGTGTATTGGATTGAACTGTAAAAAAAACTTGCCCATTTTTAAGTAGTTGACTCATTTTATTACTCCTGATTTATTACTTGATTGTGGCACAAATTATTGGATTTATTTTGATGTAGCCGCTTAATAATCCCTAGTGTAATATCATCGCCACTTCCTTGTTCAGAAGCACTTTTCAAAAAATTTTCTAATTGATTTTCTAACTCAATGAGGTTATTAGAATAAGTCATTTCCCAGTAGTCTTTTCCAATTTTTATAAAATCTTCCTCTGTTCGGAAAGAGTTAGAATATCCATCAGTTGAAGCCAATACTAACTCTGGCATTCTCTCTGGATAAGGAACTAATCTAACTTGAAACTCTTTCCAAGCATCTGGTAAACAAAGAGAAGTTGTTTGATTTCCTAAAAATCTTTTGTCTAAGCGTAAAGGTCTTTCTGTTCTTCCCTGTTCATCAACGCAAAGAATATCACCGTCGCCCAGTTGAATATATAAGATAAAAAAATCAGTAACTACAATAGATAGCAAGGTTGTTCCATAGGCAATAAATGGATTTTTTTCAACTTGTTCTCGCTGTTGAATTCCTTCTTGATTTTTCAATTTTATCCACTCTTCATCTGTAAAAGGATGTTCTGAAAAATTTTTCTGAACTTCTGATTTCCAATTTTTAATTAGTTCCTTTGGCAAATCTAGTTCAGCTATTTGTTTAATGGATGCTAAATTTTGCACTAAATCAGTTTTGGAAATCTCAGTTAAGAAATCMTGTAACGTTTGTTTGGCTGAATTAACAGCTAACCTAGAACCTTGGTCACTACGAAAACTTTTAGAACTCCCATGACCATCAGCAACCACTAAAATTAATGAATGGCCTTTTTTTGAGTCTGGCCACCACCCCATAGCATCTTGATTAGGTAAATTATTTCTTACATGGGAAGAACCTCTAACTGTCTTTCCAATAACTTGCCATTCCTGCTTGTTATGATGATTGGACATTTATTTCTCCTTTTACCAAACATCATCTACTGAAGGTGTGCTTGCTGGAACTACACTTGGAATTGGTACAGTCACTGGTGTGTGAGATGAGCTTGAAATTTGGCTAGGTGGTGAAGATGCAGACTGTAAAACCACTGTTGATACCCATTTAATTCTTTCAACTAAAGCTTCTGGATTGTTCGCTTTAAGTGGTCTTAACTCAGAGTGACCAATAAATTTTTGCAACACTTCTTCGTCAGCATCTTTGCCAATAGCTATGGCAATACGCACAGATTTTTTGCCCCAAGGCTGCTTCATGATATCATTCAATCCGGCCTTGAAATCATCGGTAGGCTGACCATCTGAAATTAATACCAGTACAGGAGGTAAAGCCCTTTCTTCCATAGGAGGAACTTTCATTTGTTCTGATAGCATTGATAAAGCTTTGCCCATATCTGTTAGAGCATTCACATTAGCTTCCAAATCTTTCCATTTAAACGCTTCAATTTTTGTCGGACTAGCAATATGCCACTGTGCTCCGTTAGAAAAATTAATAACTCGCACCAAAACCTGAGCATTTGGGTTACTACTAGCTGCCGCTTGCATATGGGGAATAGATTCCCGAATAGCAGCATTTAATGATTGGATTTTACCATCTACCGTCATTGATCCAGAGCAATCACACAGAAATATGAAGTGCAAAGGTCTGGAAGCTATTTCTCCACCCGGTCTTGTAGGCATTCTCGTTTATTTTTGATCGATTCACACTTTCTCTTGGCCTTATCCTAGCATATTTTTTTACTCCGACATGAGCAACTTCAACTGTTTCAGTAAGGCTTCAATTTCGGAACGTTGTTGAGGAGATAGCCTAGCCTTTGAACGTCGGAATTGTTTCGTCATGTCGGATATCTCAGTTTCCAATTGGTCTGGCATTTCTGATACTTTCCTTTCCCTTACCAATTTTTGCACCTGTCTCAAGGTCAAGTTTTGAGCGATCGCCTCTGATAGCAGCGCCAACCGTTCCTTCTCGGACTTTAACTTGGCTATTTCCTTGGCTTTGGTGTAATCAATCTCTCCCTCACCCAGAGCTTTCATGATTTCTGGTGGCAGTTTCAACATAGGTAATTGATTGCTGACGAATGAATCCCAGGACATCCTACCTAGGGAGTCAAATGTGGATTTCACAATTTCGGCTTCTGGTTTACCCATAGCGCTATGGGTAGTTACTTTTTTCTTAGCGTCGTTTTTCATTCGGTGCAGTAGCGATCGCACCTTTTCCACTGAGTCATTTAAGTTGATAGCCAACAGCCGCAAAATCGCCTCGGTTTCTTCAATCGGGTTCAAATCCTCCCGCTGGATATTCTCAGTCAAAGCGCACTGCAAAGCCTCAGCATCGCTCATCTCCTTAACTTGGGCCGGTATCGTCTCAAGT
>NZ_PKGG01000243.1:0-7022 GCF_046480465.1 Arthrospira sp. PCC 8006 | reverse complement strand
CCAGTTACTACGAGCGCACTTGCCCACCCGCCAAACCTTTTTTGATGATTTGCGGGCGTTGACCCGTTACCTGTACTTCGACAGTTGGGAGCACCTTCTGACCTTTATGCTTGAAGGTCTCGAGTTAGACATCCCGCCCGATAGCAGTTGAATTTCCATAATGAGAATTGCTGCCCTAGAAGGGCGGCTTTCACTTAGCCAAGCATTTTGTGCTATGGTAAACAGCATAGGTGCGAGACGTTTAGGAGTTAAATAAGGCTGCAATGGCTGAAATAACCTCCTAATGGGACTTTCACTCCTTGGTGGAATAAAAAAGACTCGTACCCTGACCATCCCATAACTGTTTATATGTCCCGACGCTTGGAGAAATCTAAGCAAGGCAGGGAACTCAAGGTCATAAACCAACTGAGAAATCAGGGCGTTGAGAGTAACGGCGATAGCCACCCCCAGTTTTGGGAATCACAACCCATCAGATTGAAGCGGGGAACGGAAGGCGTGAGGGAAACCTATTCCCAATAATCCGACCACTGCCAACCATCCATGATTAGGGAAACCGAATGTCCGGCTTGAACCATCGTCATTATTAAGGTAGCGAAATAGGTTGACACGCTACGTTCAAAAGAGCAAGGGGAAAAGTAGGGTTCTCTATGCAACACCTACACAGACCTTTAAAAGTACCCCGGTGGATAGGACAAATCTMAAGATGGAATGCCCRTATAAACGGAACGTTTMAACCCCTTTTAGGCTCTCSAGTGGTAGGATGTACCTGCACAGTAGTGAAAGTGTAAGCGCATACCTTTAAGGGGAAAGGATGTGAMTGAAAGCCAATGCCTAACTGTAATGGTTAGGATATGCCCACTAGTCACGGTGTGGATATAGAGATGGCGACAATTAGGAGTGTTTACGACGATAGCGAGTTTAAAGACTACGATGTTGTATTTAGCTCTAAAAGTTGAAGTCACAAAGCCGGAAGTTGTTATCCTGTTCCCGATGTCAAAAGGGGTATCCACATCAGGAGCCGTGTGATGTGAAAGTATCAAGCACGGTTTTGTATTGGAGTTGGGGAAGGTGACTTCCCTTTCGGCCATAACTTAAATAATGGAAATATATTCATCTACGAAAAAAAGCATATATATCGATTATTTAAAATATACCATGAAGCCCAGGCAAAAGTCAAGTCCCCTGCCTCGAATCGGGCTAATTTTTAACATTAATTAAAATTTGTTACAAAACTTAACATAAATGGGAATATCATGATTATTTCCCAGGAGGTTGAGCAATTGACGCTCTCGGGGGTGAAGCAAGGGAAATTGGGGAATGAGTCTCGATACAGGTTAGATGAGAAGGACGCTAGTTAAGGATCTTCACGACTTGTTGAACTGCTGAGGACAGAGGGGGGGAACTAGCTACGCATTCGGTGGGGTAGGTGTCGTGACTAAAATAAGGTAGGGGCGCAAGGCACTTAGTCTGCTAAAGAGAGTGTGGGTTAGCTGGCTGGTGAACTTTTCAGGTGTACAAATGGGCTACATATTCTCCATAGCCGTTATAAATTAATGTGGGTTGAGTGTCCCAGGAGAAACTCGGACCATTACCAACAATGCGTTCGGTAGCTTGAGACCAACGGGGATGAGGTTTGTTAGGGTTAACATTAGCGACAAAGCCATATTCGTTAGGGACTAAGGTATTCCAAAATGTGGGAGGTTGGTGGTCTAAAAATTCGATTTTTACAATAGATTTAGCGCCTTTAAAGCCGTATTTCCAAGGTATAACCATGCGTAAAGGTGCGCCATTTTGTTTGGGGAGAGTTTTACCATAAATTCCGGTGGCCAAAAATGCCAATTCATTAGCCATTTCCTGAATGGTTAATGCTTCGGTATAGGGCCAGGGATAATTAGTAGCCCAGAAACCAGGACCTTTGGTGATTTTGGGGTCATAAAAGGAAGTGAAGCGGACAAATTTGGCTGCGCTGGTGGGTTCAACGTCGGCCATGAGTAGACGCATGGGAAAACCGACCCAGGGAACTACCATCGCCCAGGCTTCGACACAGCGAAATCGATAGATTCTTTCTTGGAGGGGGAATTTTTTGTGTAAATCGTCGATATCGTAGGTGCGGGGATTTTTGACGAGTCCTGAGACTTCTACTCGCCAGTTATCGGTAGGGAGGTTTTGGGCGGCTTCCCAAATAGATTTAGACCCGCCAAATTCGTAGTAGTTGTTATAACGGGTAGCAAGGTCTTCGGGGGTAGTGGCTGATGGGAGGTTGGTAAAGTTAGGGTTTTGGGGTAGGTTGGGATAGGGAGTTTGGGTAGTATGGAAGCTGGCAGAGGTGCGATCGCATCCCTGTAGGGGTAAAATAGAGGCGGCCAGTCCGGCGCCGACTACTTGTTTGATAAATTTACGGCGGTTGACAAAGGCTGATTCTGAGGTAATCAGTTTTTCGGGTAGTTGCCAGTCGGGAGATATGCGAATTAGCGACATATTAGGGTTTTGCGTTTGATTACAATGGTTTTTATGTTACGCTGTGTGGCTACCCAGGCGTGAAAAGCATATCATATAATTAGAATACACCGAAACAATGCCTGGTTATGAGTTACTGCATGAATCCCCAGTGTCAGCACCCGCAGAATTCTCCTGGTCAAAAGACTTGTAAGAGTTGTGGAGCTAGTTTGCACCTGAAAGACCGCTATCGGATGGTGAGAATTTTAGGAGAAAGTGCTAACAGTCGGACTTTTTTGGCTGTGGATGAAGATAAGCCGTCTAAGCCTCAGTGTACGATTAAGCAATTTATAGGTTCACCGGAAAATATTGATTCTCGAACCGGTGAAATTGATTGCTATAAGCCTATAGAAGTGGATTTGAGGTGCAGAGCGCGGGAGTTGGAGAGAATTGGTCACAATGCTTTGATTCCAGAACTTTGGGCGAGTTTTGAAGAGAATGGCTCTAAGTATTTTGTTCATGAGTATATTCGCGGGCGCAATTTGGCGGACGAATTGGCTAGTGATGGAGTATTTGGAGAAATCCAGATTTGGGAGCTACTTACGTCTGTTCTTCCGGTGCTAGAGGTTGTCCATGACAATGGTATTGTGCATGGGGATATTAAGCCGGAAAATATTGTTCGTTCCCCTCAATATGATGGTTCTGGGGGTAATCGTTTGTCTCTGGTGGATTTTGGGTCGGCTATTCCTCTGGTGGAGGTTGAACAATACCCTGGTGAACGGATGATGGGGGCGGCGGAATATGTGGCCCCGGAACAAACTCAAGAACATTTTGATGGGAGAAATGATCTTTACAGTTTGGGGGTGACTTGTCTGCACTTAATGACGGATGTTTCGCCTTTTGAGTTGTTTGATGTTAAATCAAATACTTGGGTGTGGCGAGACTACATTAAACGCCCTGTTAGCCGTCGCTTGGGAAGGATTTTAGATAAGTTGGTAGAGCGAAATCCTGCCCGCCGTTATCAGTCGGCATCGGAGGCGATCGCTGCTTTAAAACGGGGACCAACGGCTGGGGCGTTTGCAGAAAGTTCTGACCAACAGTGGATTCTGACAGCCTGGGGTGGAATTGCGCTGACAATACTGTCTCTGATTTTGGCTTCGCGATTGCCGACTCGAGTTCCCGAAACCCCGAGTCGCCCTGAAATTCCTGTGAGAAGGATGCCGGAGGTTCGCCCTAACTATAACAGAAACAGACCTAATAATTATCGTCGCGGTTATCAGAACAGACAATCTTCTGGGGTGCGGACTTTGCGATCTGGTGATGGGCCTATTTGGTCGCTTGCTATTACTCCCGATGGTCAATTGGTAGCTAGTGGTCAGACTGATGGCTCGATTAACTTGGTGGATATTGATACGGGGACTGTAGTTAATACTTTATCTGGTCATAACCAACCGGTTGGTACAATAGCGATCGCTCCTGAAGGTCGATTTTTGGCGAGTGCTGGGGGTGATGGCACTATTCGGATTTGGGACTTGTGGAATAGTCGTCTGGTGCGGGTGTTACCTGGTCATCGGAGTTGGGTTCATGCTTTGGCTTTTAGTCCTGATGGTGCTAGTTTGGCTAGTGCGGGAGGTGATGGGTCGATTCGCTTGTGGAATGTTGACACCGGCTTTGAGGAAAGAACTTTACGGGGTTACGGGGAACAGATACAGGCGATCGTTTTTAGTGCTAATGGTGAAATGTTAATCAGTGGTAGCAGTAATGGTTTGCTGGAATTATGGGATCGGGAAACTGGTCAATTGCGGCGGAGTTTAGCGGCTCATCCTCAAGCTATCTGGTCTTTGGCTGTTAGTCCTGATGGTCAAACTCTGGCTACGGGAAGTTGGGATCGTACTGTCCGCCTATGGGATTTAAATCGCCTGGAGTTGGAATATTTTACGAGTCTCCCTCTGCAAACTTTGACGGGCCATGGTGATAAAATTCAATCTCTGTCTTTTAGTCCTGATGGTCAAACTCTGGCTAGTGGGGATTTTGATGGTACTATTAAGTTATGGCCAATCGAGCCAGGGGGCTTAACGGGGACCATGAAAGGTCATCAACACTGGGTGAATGTGGTTTTTAACCCGGTTGAGACAACTTTAGTTAGTGGCAGTTTTGATAATAGTATTAAGGTGTGGCCCATGGGTTGGTGACGAGGTAGGTCAGCTAATGATTGTTATTTGGGGGTTCTGACGCGAGGCGGCTATGGGTTTATAATCATTAAACATGGGTATCAAACCAGTTTAAAATGCGATTCCATGCCCACCAAGGGTCACGATCGCCCCATTGTTTTTGACAGGATTTACTGCTAATATGGCAGACGTGCCCTCCTGATGGGGTTAGCCATAGGTCGATCGCTTTATTCTGTTTAGCGATCGCTTTTAAATCAGGGATAATGCTTGGGTCAAATAGGGGATCATCTTGGGCATATAAAATTAGGGTTGGTTTGTGTAATTGGGGTAAAATTTGTAAGCCACTACTGGCAGTAAAATAGTCTTCTACTGTGGCAAATCCTAGTTTTTCAATGACTAATTCGTGATCAAAACTGCGAATTGAGTTAACTCTAGCTATGGCTTCGGGATTGAAAATATTGGGGTGATTTTGATTGAGTTGATGGGCGAGTATTTGCAGTTGGCGGGTAATGGCTTTTTCTAAATACTTCCCGACGGGATGATTTTCTAAATAGGTTAGGGATCTATTGGAGTCTAAACTAGGACACATTACGGCGGCACCAGCTATGTCTAAATTACTGGAACTTTGGGCGGCTTTTAACCCCCATAAGGCTAATTGACCCCCCAAGGAAAAACCTAATAACCTTAGGGGGGCTGGACAACCTAGGGCGAGTGACTGGTTAGCAATTTCTACAAAGTCTTCTCCTTCATATAAGCCGTCAGATTGCAGGGTGGGTGAGAGTTTCCCGGTTTTTCCATGGGCGCGCCAGTCGAATAATACTACAGCATAACCACGGGCGAAGGCTTGGCGACCTAGTATTTTTAAAAACCACTGATTTTCTAAGTCTCCTACAATGCCATAAGTGGCAATTATTGTGCCTTTAGGATTGGGGGGAATTGCATAAATACCAAAGATGGGGACACCTCCCGCCCCGGTGAATATTTTTTGTTGATAAGGGGGTGGTGATTCGTGGGTGTGATTTTGCCAAGTTTTGCTAATTTGCAATGCTGTATAAAGGGTCATTATTAACCCGTTTTTGAGGAAAAATGGGGGGCGATAACTGGGGGATGGCGACATGATTGGATTTAATGATGATTATTTATGGTAGGGCTTTTTGATGGATAATTAATTCTACTAAATTATCGATTAGGCGATCGGCTGTCATGGGTAGGGAATCTTTGCCTTGCAAAATCTCTTGGACTACCATATAATGAATTGGGGAACCTACGAAGATTCGGGCTGTGGCTTCGGGGTCGGTGATGGTCAATTCTTGGCAGGTTTTTAAATACTCTGTCAGGGTTTCTATGGCGGGCTTGACTAGGGCTGTTAAAAATACTTGGGCTAGGTCTGGGCGTTTTCCTGACTCGGAGACGATTAACCGGATCAAGCCAAGATATTCGCGATCGCTTATATTTTCCATTAGTATTCGCGTGGCTAAGTCTCGTAACACTAACTCTGGTTTCCCTGATAGGGGTGGCGACCTCTCGGAGTTTTTCTGAGGCTATCCTTTTGACTAGGGCGGTAAACAACCCATCTTTGTCGGAAAAATGACTATATAGGGTTTGTTTGGACACCCCGGCTGCTTTGGCGAATCTATCGATCTGATATATGAGCTTATACCTTGATAGAATCTGCCTTTTAAATCATATATCGGAGTAGGTGTGATCGCATGGTTATTAACTTCTCCCTAGCCAATTAAAAGGAGTTAATCCTAGCGAATTTTAGCTATTTATATTGGTAGTTTAGTTAGGGAAAAATTCCAATATATAGGGTAATTATAGGCAGTTTTTTAGATAACAATTAACCACATATTATGTCTAGTCAAACTTATCCTAAATCGGTGATACTAGGGTAAATGGAGTTATTGGTTATACATGATAACTGATCACCCCATTTACCCCCCTAGATCAGGTTTTGGCTTGGGAATTCCGCCGGATTACTCTAAGTCCCGACGTTTGGGGTTTCGTGAGGGGTCATTGGATAAGAATCCAAAGATAAATAAGCCTACGAAGAAGAGGACAACGATGTTAACGATGATTTTCAGAGTTACCATTGTTTTATTACTCCCTGGGGAATCTGTTTTTGATTGGGTTATGCAATTTGCACTGTTTTCCCATCATATCTTAATTTGGGCTTTGGTTTAAGGATTTTATGGCTTTCTGGGGCGATCGCTTTCTGAACCAGTGTTGAATAAATAATCAAGTGTATAGCCATATTTGCTCCATCGTTAAATAGTAGCAGATGTGGCGGTGGATGTCAAGGGGAGCTGGGGAGAGGTGGCGATCGCTTTCTGGGGGGAGGGTTGAATAAAAAATCAAGCGTATAGCCATGTAAAAAAATCTATTTTAGCAGATGCGGCGGTAGGTGTCAAGGGG
>NZ_PKGG01000099.1:0-17546 GCF_046480465.1 Arthrospira sp. PCC 8006 | reverse complement strand
AATAGGCGTCGCACATATGCGTTAAGATTCAATAGCGAGCGGACAATATAGAGGCGGCGATCGCCTGCTTCCGAGCCGCCTTAGAAGTCTATACACCCTCCTCCTTCCCCCTAGACTGCCTCCGAACCGGAGGCGCTCTCGGCGACCTCGGCTACAACCTCCAAAACTGGGAAATCGCCATCGAAGGCTACAACCAAGCCATCCTTGCCATCGAACAAAGCCGCTACTGGGCCACCTCCGAAGCCACCAAACGGGAACTCATCGCCAACTCCCTTGATATCTATCAAAAAATGGTGCAAGCCTGCATCAACCACCAAGACTACGCCCAAGCCTTGCTCACTGTCGAACGCAGTAAATCCCGCACCCTCCTCGAACTCCTCGACAGCGCCAACCTCTACCCCAAAAACGCCACCGACGCACAAAAACAACGCATCAGCGACCTGCGCCGTCAAATCGCCATGTACCAACAACAACTCGCCTACACCTCCAGGGACACCCTCACCCCCACCAGCGAAAACAACCCCAACCAACCCTCACCGGAAACCCTCATCCGCCAACAACTCCAAGCCGCTAACCAGCAATTCCAAGACCTGCTCACCGAACTCGACGACCCCACCTTTACCCTCACCCAACAAGTCCCCGCCCAACTCCCGGACTTGCGCCGCCTCCTCCCGCCCCAAACTGCCCTCMTCGAGTGGTATCTCCCCACCGAAGCGGACTCCGGGTTTTACGCCTTCCTCGTCACCCGCCGAGACGAGCAAATCCAGATTACCCCCCACCACTTCAGCGCGGAAGACCGCCAACACCTCGATCACGCCCTCCAGGACTACCGCAGCGACTACGGAAAACGMTCCNTGGAATCAGCAACTCCCCCAACACCTGGAAACCCTCAGCGCCGCCTTGCAACTCCCCCGCCTTCTGGGTGAATTATCCCAGCTTCACCAGCTTATCCTGATTCCCCACCGGGAACTGCGCCTCATCCCCCTCCACGCGCTCCCTGTCCCCTCTTCTCCCCTCTCTGGCTCTGGGAGAGGGGCTGGGGGTGAGGGCAAACCCCTACAAGACGGGTTCCCGGTGCAATATGCCCCCAGTTGTCAAATTCTCAACAACCTCCAGCAGCGTCCCCCCTCAACGGGGAAACCATCCCCTTTTTCGCCATTCAAAACCCGACGGAAGACCTGGACTATGCGGAGTGGGGGGTGGAACTCTTACTGCGCCAATTCAGCCCCCATCAAGTCTTGCGTCGCGACCAAGCTATCCTGGAGAATTTAAGCCAACCCCAGACCCAAACCTTCCTGGAACAGAGTCACGCCGTCCACTTTGGCTGTCACGGTGAATTTGACGATCGCAACCCCCTCAACGCCTATCTGAGACTGACCAATCTTTCAACGGTCTTAATATTCCCCTCTGTCGCCTGCTGGTGCTGTCGGCTTGCAAAACTGGCTTGGTGGAAACCTCCCACACGGATGATTATGTGGGATTAGCCAGTGCGTTTTTCTACGCCGGAGCGCGAACGGTGGTGGCCAGTCTCTGGAATGTGGATGAACTGGCGGCGACTCTGGTGACCCTGCGCCTCTATCAAATTTTACCGGATTATTCCTCGGTGACAGTGGCTTTGCAAGCGGCTCAAACTTGGTTGCGGGGGGTATCTTGTGATGAGATTCTCGACTGGCTAAAACATGAGCAGAAGGCGACCCCGGAGGAAGTGGAAGAAGTGGAAGACCGTTTGAGTTTATTTGATGACCCTCCCTTTGCAGAGGCTTGTTATTAGTCTGCGTTTAAGGCGATGCAGCATAATCTGATATAATAAACGGTTATTACTGCCCTTATAGCAACTGATCTAAAGTTACCTTAATGAATAGTTGTGACCGCTCCAAGCATCTGTATATTTATCCTGATTTTGATGAAATAATCAAAGATACAATTCGCTTTTTTAATGGAACACCTGTACATCCCATATCTATCCAAGACCGTTTTCCAGGAACCGAAGTATATGCCATATATTGCATCAGAAAAACCGGGATTTATTCAAGATTTTATTTAATTAATGGGACGGCATTTCGCGCACCTATCTATGTAGGAAAAGAGGTTCCTAAAGGCTGGCGAAAAGCCATGCATTCCTTCTCTGTTAATTCTCAAGGCTATGAGCTAAACAATCGAATTAGAGAACATAGCCGCAGCATCAATCTTGGAGAAGGCTTAGAGCCGTCTTATTTTTTCTGTCGTTTCATGATTCTTGAAGGTAAAGAGAGTGATTTCATCGGTACTGTAGAAGCGGCACTAATTAGAATATATCAACAAATTTGGAACACTTTAATCGATGGATTTGGTAATCACGATCCGGGTAAAGGTAGATATAAACAAGCAAAATCTGACTGGGATGTTTGTCATCCAGGACGTTCTTGGGCTGACAAGTGTCAAGGAATTCATGCTGACAAAAAACAACTGCTTCAAAGTATTGAAATTTTCATGTCTGGATTGAGTGTAGAAGATGTCTAAATTGTCGGGTTTAGAGTTGTTTGCTGGTACGGGTGGATTAGCCAAAGGTTTAGAAATGGCTGGCATTGAGCATAAAGCCTTAGTTGAGATAGATCATAATGCTTGCCTAACATTAGCTGGTAACTATAAACCAGAATTGATTTATTATGTTGATATTCGCTCATTAAATTTCGCTGAATTTGGTCATATTGACCTCATTTCAGGGGGCCCGCCATGTCAACCCTTTTCTATGGGGGGAAAGCATAAGGGACATTTAGATCGGCGAGATATGTTTCCCTATGTGTGTAAAGCGATTAGGGTTTGTACACCCAAGGCATTTATATTTGAAAATGTTAAGGGAATTTTACGCCAATCATTTAGGCGTTATTTTGATTACATTATACTCAGATTGACCTATCCTGAAGTGGTGATTAGAGATTCTGAATCCTGGCAAGAACATCTAATCAGGCTGGAAAATACTAGAGATTTTGGTAGATATCACGGAGTTAAATATAATGTTGATTTTCGTTTATTAGATGCTGCGAATTATGGCATACCTAAACGTCGGGAGCGAGTTTTTATTGTAGGGGTCCGAGAAGATTGGCAACGAGAGTGGTCTTTTCCTCAAGAATCTCATTCTTTGGAGTCGTTGCTGTGGTCACAATATGTGAGTTTTGACTACTGGAATAATCATGGAGTTAAAGCATCAGCATTTGAAGACTTGAACCAAAGAACTAAGCAGAAAATTGCTCAACTCAGACAACAACCTACCCTGTTCCCTCCTCCCCTAAAACCTTGGAAAACAGTTCGGGATCAAATTGGGGAGTTGCCAAAACCTGATGCTGAAGGTAGTTTTGATGTAGAGCATATTTTAAGGGAAGGGGCTAGATCGTATCCGGGACATACTGGAAGTTATATTGATATGCCATCTAAAACTCTCAAAGCCGGAGACCACGGCGTTCCTGGGGGAGAAAATATGATTCGATATGAAGATGGCGCGATACGCTATTATACCATCTTTGAAGCTAAACGAATTCAAACCTTTGCTGATAGCTACAGGATTTGTGGATCATGGACAGAATCAATGAGACAAATTGGTAATGCCGTACCTGTAGAACTAGGTTATTACCTAGCTAAGTCTTTAGTGAAGACGATCGCTTGAACATCTCACTCCCTAGAGTCTCGGTGGGAAACAATAAACTCGGTTTCTGGGAGGGTTTGATGCTAAACTAATTTGAGGCAAATATGGTGTAATAATAAGCTAAAATATGTTAACAGATATTGCTMCAGGGGCACGAATTCTTTGCCGGGATGCTGAATGGTTGGTTAAATATGTGGCCCTGTCTTCTGATGGCGATCGCATTATTGAAGCAGTGGGAGTGTCGGAATTTCTCCGGGGTCGTCGTATTMGCTTCCTGGAAGAGTTGGAAAAAAAAGACAGGAAACGGGGTTTACAAGTGTTGAAACCCGAAGAGACTAATTTGGTTATTGATGAAACTTCTGGTTATGTCCGTAGTTTATTATTTGTTGAGGCTAATTTAAAGCAAACTATCCCGGAAGATGGGCGGATTTATTGGGGACATAAAGCCGCTATGGATGCCCTGAATTATCAGCTTATTCCGGCGACTAAAGCCCTACAAATGCCTCGCCAACGCTTGTTAATTGCTGATGCGGTGGGGTTTGGTAAAACTCTGGAATGTGGTATCCTGGTAACTGAGTTAATTGGGAGGAGGAAAGGTCGCCGGATTTTAGTGGTTACTACTAAGTAAATGATGGGGCAGTTTCAAAAGGAGTTTTGGCTGCGGTTTACTATTCCTTTGGTGCGTTTGGACTCTGGGGAAATTCAACGGGTGCGATCGCGACTTCCGGGAAATCATAACCCTTTTCACTATGATGACCGGACAATTATTTCTATTGATACCCTCAAACAAGACCGGGAATATCGCAGTTATTTAGAACAGGCTCACTGGGATATTATTATAATTGATGAAGCCCATAATGTCGCCCGCAGAGGTAAGGGTCAGTCGGCTTCGCAGCGGGCGAAATTGGCTGAACGTTTAGCTACTCGTTCGGATACTTTGATTTTGCTTTCCGCCACTCCCCATGACGGGAAACCGGAGAGTTTTGCTAGTTTGATGAATATGCTAGATCCGACGGCGATCGCTAATGAAAGTAACTACACTAAAGATGATATCCATGACCTCTATTTGCGGCGGTTTAAAAAAGATGTTTTGCGGGATTTAAACCAAAGTCTCCCTGAACGGAATGTGGAACCTGTAGAAGCGATCTCCTCCCCCCCAGAAGAGGCAGTTTTTCGGCAACTCCACGATTTGCAATTGGTCAGTATTGACCGAGGCAAAAGTGCCGGACAGCTATTTAAAACTACTCTCCTCAAGGCATTCTTATCTAGTCCGGCGGCGGGTCTGGAAACCGTGAAAAATCGCCTGAAAACTTTACACAAAAAGCTGGATATATCCACGAAATTAGACCAGGAATAATTGACTGATTTGGCGGCAGGTTTGGCGGCAATAGATAACGGGATTTTTTCTAAGTATCAGCGACTTCTTCAACTGATTAAAACTGAGTTTAATTGGACTAAAAAAGACCCGAAAGACCGCTTGGTAATTTTTACCGGACGTTGGGAAAATTTGCGGTTTCTGGAGGCGGAACTACCCCAAGACTTGCGCTTAAAACCAGAGGCGATCGCTCGTTTAGATGGGGGTATGGCAGATATTGACCAAGTGGAAATTGTCGATAAATTTGGCTATGAAAATTCCCCGGTGAGGATTTTAATTGCTACGGAAGTGGCATCATAAGGGTTAAAGCTGCACTATCTTAGCCATAAATTGATTCACTTTGATATCCCTTGGTCGTTGATGACTTTACAGCAGCGAAACGGACGGATCGACCTCTACGGACAAACTCGAAAACCGGAAATTCGCTATCTGCTGACTCGCTCCCAGGTTGAACGTATGGATGAGGTGGAGCGTATTATTAAAGTCCTTTTAACTAAGGATGAACAGGCGATTAAAAATATTGGCGATCCTTCCGTATTTATGGGGGTATTTGACCAGGAAAAAGAAGAAAATTTGACCGCTGCTGCTATTGAAAGCGGAGTGTCGGCGGTGGATTTTGCAGAGGAGTTAGACCGCAACGCCAAGGGAGGGGGAGATGTCGATATTTTTAACTGGTTTGAGTCGGAGTCTTGGGATACTGATGAGGGGGTTTCCATGGACTCTAGCCAGGGTGAACCTCTGGTGGAAACGGGGAGTTTGTTAAGTCTATTTCCGTCAATTTTTCAGTTTACCGCTACGGCTTTAAGGTTCATTAATTCCCAGACCAGTCCGGTTCATAATCTCCAAATTAACGAAGATGAAGGGTTTATTGAATTGCAACTTCCTCAAGAGTTAAAAAGCCGTTACGATCGCCTTCCTAAAGAAATACAACCCCAGGATAATCGGTTATTATATCTTAGCGATCGCCCCGAAGATATGATGCGGGCCATGGAACAAGCGCGAACCGAAGACGCGGACTGGTCGGCTGTTCAATACCTTTGGGAATTGCATCCTTTGGTAGAATGGATTAGCGATCGCTGTTTATTTTATTTTGGCAGACATCAAGCACCTGTGATACAATTATCTCAGGGATTAGAATCCGATGAGGTGATTTTTATCTGCTTTGGTAGTTTCCCCAACCGCCGAGGAACTTCCGTCCTAAATCGCTGGGTTTCGGTTATCTTTAAACAAGGGAAATTTCAGCGGGTTGAACCCTTTGCGGAAACTCAGGAACGCACGGAATTAGGACGGCATGAGTTGCCGAATTCCGGGACGGTTAATATTGATGATTTACTCCATTTACGGAGTCCGGCTATTCAGCAAGCGCGGCAATATCTTCAGCCGGAAAGGAAACGGTTTCAAGACCAGTTAAATCCTCAGTTAGAGGCACAACGGGAACGCCTGGAAAGGCTGCAAGGCTATCATGTGGAACAGTTAGAGTTGCGGTGGGAAAGTGATAATATTTCGGCTAATCTGAAGCAGGATAAACAGCAGAAAGAACGCCATAAAATTGACAAGATATTCGAAGATTATCGCGATTGGGTAGAGTTGTCAATGACTACGGAAAGCGAACCTTATCTCAAGTTGATTTTTGTGATTCAGCAAGCATAGAAACCCGGTTTCTTTGTCGAGAAGTCTAGAAACCCGGTTGATTTGAGAAACCGGGTTTCTTATCCCCCCCACCAGAAACCGGTTGATTTGAGAAACCGGGTTTCTTATCCCCCCCCACCAGAAACCGGGTTTCTTATTTCCGGGTTTCTTATTTCCGGGTTTCTTTTAGCTTCTATTCATCAAGTAGTAAGTGCTGAATTGATGAGGTTTGGATATGACTTTCGACAAAAGACCGATAATCATTCACCGAATTAAAAAGCGATCGCACCCCATCAATTTTCGGCAAAGTTCCCCCACGCAATTGGAGATATTCGGGATAGCTAGAAAACTCCCAATCTTCGGGTTTTTTAACCAAATTAGCCTTAACTGGGTTGAAATGAATATATCGTGTTAAATGGAATAAATATTCATCATTATCAACAGCGATCGCTTGAAATCTACCTTGAAATAAACCGCCAACCCTGTCATACTGCTTGTTAATTGCTTTCACATAAGACAAGCTAAATTTTTGCATCACCTCAGAAAAACAATTCTGTTTAAAATATACCAATAAATGATAATGATTAGGCATCAAACAATAAGCAATAATATCAGCCACATTAGATTCAACCAAATATTTTCTAATCAGGCGCAAAAAATGAATATAGTTATCTTGGGTAAAAAAATAATTGGATGATTATTACCTCGATTATAAATATAGTAGTAATGACCCGTTTCAAAAACAATTTGGCGACGTGGCATTTCCAATCAACTCCCACAACTTCAACTTTTATAACTCCGTTAAATTTTAGCGCAAGAGAGGTCTAGAAACCCGGTTTCTTTTTCGAGAAGTCTAGAAACCCGGTTTCTTTGAGAAACCGGGTTTCTTGTTGGTCGTGAGTAGTGTAAAATGAAAATTTACAGGGTTTCTTTGACTATGAGCCGGGGTTATCGAATATTATGTTAATCGGAATTGCTAACGAAAATGAATTTTATGCCGCCTATTATTTGGATGCAATTTTAACCGAAGACCTAAAGACGATCACCTCGGAGGTGGGGGCAAATCAAGGGCCGCCGTCCCAGGCTTTGGGGAGGCTGCGGGGAGATTATTTTCGCCTTAAAACTCGCACCCAAACTATTAATATAGATAAAACTGAAATTCTCGGTCAGCAACGGCAGTTTTTTCGGCAGGTTTTGGAGGTTTTGGGGTATCAGTGAGAACCGGGGTTAAAGTGGTTGGATAATGATACCTTGCTCCCTATTTTGGCGGAAGTTAGACAGAGTTCTGGAATGCCAAATTTGTGGGCTTTGGAAGGGTTTAATCCTACCGGAGAACCTCTCGATATTCTCTCCCTGGAATTTGACCCTATTCAAAGTTAAGATTTCCCGGAATTTCGGGTCGATCGCTTTCAACAAACCTGGCTAAATTCTACCATGGAAGATATCGTAACTGATGTGGTTTTTGGTCAAAATGACCCCCCCCGCTGGGTGCTATTAATTAGTGTAGACCAGATAGCTTTAATTGACCGTTATAAATGGAATGCTTCCCGGTTGTTAAGGTTTGATTTAGAGCAGATTTTAGCCGATCGCGATCGCCATTCTTTGTTCGCTACCGCTACCCTGTTACACCGCGATCGCATTTGTCCAGCGGAAGGAATGGCGTTGTTAGATACCCTTGATGAAAATAGTCACCGCCATACTTATAGCGTTTCCGAAGACTTGAAATTTGCCTTACGGGAGGCGATCGAACTTTTGGTAAACGAGGTTATTTATTATCGGCGGAAAGTGGGGTAAAGGGTGTATTCCACCCAGGAACAAACCCAAAAGGGAGAACAGGAAATTGACCCCAACCTGTTAAAAATCCAGTGTTTGCGGTGGGTTTATCGACTGCTATTTATCTTTTATATTGAAGCGTGACCCGAGTTAGGTTATGCCCCCATGGGTTCTGATATTTATCGGGAGGGATATAGTTTAGAAACCCTGCGAGACTTGGAACAGGTGGAGTTACTTTCTTCCGAGGACTCCGAAGGCTATTATATAGATACCTCTATTCGTCGTTTATTTAAATTATTGTGGTTTGGATATCCTGAAGAAGACCATAAACAAGCGGAACTTTTGCCGAGGAAAACAGCCATTTATAATACCTTCCGTTTACCCGCCTTAAAAAGTCATCTGTTTGACCCCGAATATACCTCCATGTTAAACGGAGTCAGGTTTCGCAATTCCGTCCTACAGAAAGTCTTGGAATTGATGTCTTTGTCGCGGTCAGGACAAGGACGACGGGGACGCATTAGCTACGCGCAATTGGGGGTTAACCAGTTAGGGGAAGTTTACGAGGGTTTATTGAGTTTATCCGCTTTTTTCGCGGAGGAAAACCTCTACGAAGTTCAACCCGCCGCCAAAAAACCTCTACCAAGACAGACACCGAMGACGACGACGAAGACCAACCCACAGTTAAACCCAAAGCCGCGAAAGGTTCCCAACCACACAGTGAATTAGAGGTGGCTTATTTTGTTCCCGCTGACCGTTTGGAGGAGTTAAAAACCGAGGAGTTGGTGACAGACCCCCAGACGGGAAAAACTCCCCGCAAACATGAGAAAGGGAAATTTTTGTTTCGGTTAGCGGGAAGAGACCGCCAAAAAAGTGCCAGTTATTACACTCCCCAAACCTTAACCAAATGTTTAGTAAAATATGCTCTCCAATCACTTTTAGCCGACAAGACCGCTGACGATATTTTAAAGTTAACCGTCTGCGAACCAGCTATGGGAAGTGCGGCTTTTTTTAATGAAGCTATAACTCAATTAGCGGACGCTTATTTACAGCGAAAAGAGGAGGAACTTAATCAACGGATACCCCATGAAAACATCACCTTAGAGAAGCAGAAAGTCAAAATGCTGCTGGCTGACCGCAATGTATTTGGCATTGATAAAAACCCCATAGCCATGGAATTAGCCGAGGCTTCCCTGTGGTTAAATTGTATCTATGGGGAAAAAGACAGCCGCCAAATATTCGTCCCCTGGTTTGACTTGCAATTGCATTGTGGGAACTCCCTGGTGGGTGCGAGACGACAAATATACCCCCGCCAAAAGGTGAGTCAAGGTAAAAAAACCTCTCCTGGTGGGAAATGCCGCCGTCACCGATACCCCTGGGAGAAACCTTCCCGGAAGACGGTATTTTTCACTTTTTGTTAGGGGACCCAGGTATGGCTAATTATACGGATAAAGTGATTAAAAAACTCACCCCCGCCGCCATAAAACAGATTAACCAATGGCAGAAATAATTTATCAAAACTCCCCTAAATGCCGACCAAGCCGACTATGGGATATACCTATCAACTCGCATTGATGAACTGTGGCATACTTACGCCAAGGAATTAGCCACAATTCGCCAACGGACTACCGACAGATTAACGGTGTGGGGACAACCGGAACAGGAGAAACGGGAAGTTCCCCTAGCACAAAAAGATAAAATCTACGAACAGGAAAAACTCTCGCGGGGGGTGAGTAATTCATCGGATTATCGGCGGCTAAAGTTGGTGATGGACTATTGGTGCAGTTTATGGTTTTGGCCGCTAGAGGAGGCGGAAAACTTACCGAGTCGGAAGGAGTTTTTCAGCGACATAGGGATGATTTTAGGGGTGACGGAAATGGTATCCTCCCAACAGTTATCTTTATTCCCGGAAACTCAAACACCCCAGCAAGCGGAGGATTTTATTAAGAAATTTGGTTTTGTGGACTTGGAGAAGTTCAAGGGTTTTTCCCTCGGTTGCAGTTGGTGGAAACTTTGGCGGAAACTTATAAGTTTTTCCATTGGGAGTTGGAATTTGCGGATATTTTCCTAGAGAGAGGCGGGTTTGATTTAATGATTGGTAACCCTCCCTGGGTGAAGATACAATGGCAAGAAGGGGATATATTGGGGGAATATGACCCGTTGACGGTGATTAGAAAGTTATCGGCGAGTGAGTTGGCGAAACGGCGGGAAGATTTATTTAGTAAATACCCAAAGTTACAAGCGGCATATCTTCAGGAATATGAAGAGTCACACGGAACCCATAATTTCCTCAACGCGGTGCAAAATTATCCGTTATTGAAAGGGTCGCAAACCAACTTATTTAAGTGTTTCCTTCCCCAAGCCTGGAATTTTGGCAAGTCTGGCGAGGTGTCGGGTTTCTTACACCCATAAGGGGTTTATGATGACCCCAAAGGGGGAACTTTGCGCCGGGAATTATATCGGCGGTTAAAAGCACATTTTCAGTTACAGAATGAGATGAAAGGTTCTTTGTTTAAAGATGTTCATAATGAAACAAAATATAGTATCAATATATATAAGAAACCCCGTAGTCAGGATGATACAATTATTCGCTTTGTTCATATTGCCAATATTTTCAGCGTTGCCACTATTGCCGAATGTTTTGACTCTCCGGGCATGGGTTTAATTCCAGGGATTAAAAATGATAAGGGCAAATGGGAAACCAAAGGTCATCCGAGCCGAATGATTAGCGTTAATTCCGAGACCTTACAGCTATTTGCGAGATTATATGATGCGGAAGGAACCCCCGCCGAGGAAGCGCGACTCCCGGCTTTACATTCGCAAAACTTAGTCAGTGTATTAGAAAAGTTTGCCACCCAAGAAAAGCTACTGGGTAATTTACAAGGTGAATATTATGCCCTAGAAATGTGGCATGAAACTAATGCTCAAAAAGAGAAGAAAATTCGCCGAGATACTCAGTTTGCGAAGTCTCCCCAAGACCTGATTTTATCAGGACCCCATTTCTTTGTCGGAACACCATTAAATAAAACTCCGAGAAAAGTTTGCACAGCTAATAATCATTATGATATTATTGATTTAACGGCAATTCCCGACGACTATCTACCGCGCACTAACTACGTCCCCGACTGTTCCCCTGCTGAATACCGTCGTCGCACTCCCTGCGTTCCCTGGGATGACCAAAAACCCGTCACTGAGTTTTATCGGGTAGTTAATATAGAAATGATTGGTTCATCAGCAGAAAGAACCTTTATTCCTGGTATGATGCCTCAAGGTATTGCTCATGTTAATACCTGTATAGGAACAAGTTTTCAAGAGACAATCAAAGCCGTTGACTTTCTGGCTATGGGAATGAGTCTCCCCATTGATTTCTTTGTGAAAACAACTGGAATGGGTCATGCAAATCAAAATATTTTAAAACTTCTGCCTTTAATTCCAGAAAACTTTACACTTAAACCCGCTTTACGAGTTCGCACTCTAGCGTTAAATTGCCTAACAGTGTATGATGGTGAATTATGGGAAGAATGCTGGGAGGAAGGATACCGTGAAGAGAGATGGACAAAAGGGGAAGACCGGCGACTGAATCAAAACTTTTTCGGTAATTTAACCCCAGAATGGCGAAATAACGCCTTGCGGAGTGACTACGAACGTCGTCAAGCGTTAGTAGAAATAGACGTATTAGCAGCCATGTCGTTAGGGTTAACCCTAGAGGAACTCATCACCATATACAGGGTACAATTCCCGGTGATGCAGCAATATGAAAAGGAAACCTATTATGATATGAATGGTAGAATAGTGTTCACGACCAGCAAAGGGTTAACGGGGGTAGGTTTACCGCGCCAAGGGAACGCGAAAAAGCAAATCATCGGTTGGGAAGACATCAAAGACCTCGAAAGTGGTATCATAGAAGTAACGGTTACCGACGACACGCTCCCCCAGAGTCCAACGACTCGGAAAATCGCCTACGAAGCGCCTTTTATATTATGCGATCGCATTTAGGACTACCGCACAGTGTGGGAAACAATTAACAATTAATAATTGATTTAGAGGAGATTCGATTATGGACACCATAACACACTATCGGCAAATTGTCAAAGACCCTTTATTCCAGCAGCCTATAAACCGGGTTTCTTTGAGAAACGGGGTTTCTTTATCCCTCCACCAGCCACCCCGGAAACCTCCTTTCTTACTCCAGCAGCCTATAAACCGGGTTTCTTTGAGAAACGGGGTTTCTTTACCCCCCCACCAGCCACCCCGGAAACCTCCTTTCTTACTCCAGCAGCCTATAAACCGGGTTTCTTTGAGAAACGGGGTTTCTTTACCCCCCCACCAGCCACCCCGGAAACCTCCTTTCTTACTCCAGCAGCCTATAAACCGGGTTTCTTTGAGAAACGGGGTTTCTTTGTCGTCCTTGGAGAAACGGGGTYTCTTATCCCCCCAGGAGCCGATCAACCCGGTTTCTTCCCCCCAATTGTTAATTATTGGTTATTAATTAAGACCACCCGGAAACCGGGTTTCTTTTTCGAGAGGTCTAGAAACCGGGCTTCTTTGAGAAACGGGGTTTCTTATCCCCCCCAGGAGGCGAGAAACCGGGTTTCTTATCCCCCCAGCAGCAGCGACCCGGGACGGAAACCTCGTTTCTTGGTCGAGAGGTCTAGAAACCCGGTTTCTTATCCCCCAATTGTTAATTGTTAATTATTAATTATTAATTAAGAGAAGAGAGATGTTTCCTTCAGTTGTAGCCGCCCAAATTAGGAACTGTGTTTCCGACTATTTGATAACGACGTTTCGACCGACAACGCCAGGGTTCCAGGGGTTGATTGAACGATTCCTGAAAACGGCTAATAACCTCTATCGAGGACCTTATGTTTCGGTGGGTTTACCGTTTCGACAGGGTACAATTGGCGAGGACTATTTCCCGGAAATTCCCCTGAGTTTTATCCCGTTTTTGCACCAAGAACGCGCTTTTAATCGCCTCAGTCCCCCTAACTATCAGTCAACTATAATCGCCACGGGGACGGGTTCGTGGAAAACGTAATGTTTCTTAATTCCCCTCCTAGAACATTGTCGCCAACAGGGGAATAAACCGGGGATAAAAGCCATTTTAATTTATCCTATGAACGCTTTAGCCACGGACCAAAGTAAACGTATCGCCCAAATAATTGAGAAAACCCCGTCGCTAAAAGGTCAGGTTACGGCTGGGTTATATGTAGGGGAAAAAGACGAAAAACCCACGCGTGTGATGACCCCAGAAAAGGTGATTACTGATAAAGAGATGTTGCGAAAGTCTCCCCCAGATATCCTGCTGACTAACTATAAAATGTTGGACTATCTGCTAATTAGACCGGACCTTCAAGCTTTATGGACAAATAATGAACCGGAAACTTTGCGCTATTTGGTAGTTGATGAATTCCATACTTTTGATGGCGCACAGGGGACGGACTTGGCTTGTTTGTTGCGTCGGCTAAAACACCGCCTAAAAACTCCCCCAGGACATTTGGCTTGTGTGGGAACTTCGGCGACTTTAGGGAACAAAAGTGATAAAACGGAAATCTTAGCATATAGTAAAACTATCTTTCAAGAAGAGTTTGAGGCGGCGGCTTTAATTGAAGAAGACCGCCTAAGTGATGGGGAATTTTGGGGGAATGCTTTATTAAACGTCCTCCCCCTACCGAGGTTAGAGGACTTGGAAAAACTGCAACCGGACAACTACACCGACCCGGAAAACTATCTACAAACTCAAGCGCAACTTTGGTTAAACCCGACTACAGAAACGGATACTTTTATTAATAAACCCATAGACGACCAGTGGCGGGTAGAATTAGGGAAGGAACTAAAAAGCCTCCCAATTATCCATAATTTAATCAGGGGTGCGAGACGTTCAGGCATGAAATAGGGATGAGATACCCGAAATAGCTGCCTGGTGGAGATTTCAGCCCCTTGGTTGAATACAAGAGGCTTGCCTCTGACCATCTCCATAACTGTTTATATGTCCCAACGTTTGGTATATAAATATACAAAACAAGGCAGGGAACCCAAGGTCAAAACGAACTAACTCATACAAATTCCTTATAAGGAAGCCCAGAAATGGATAAGTAAAGTTAGGAAATTAGGGTAACGGCGATAGCCACCCCCAGTTTTGGGAACCACAACCCCAGGATTGAAGCGGGGAACGGAAGGCGTGAAGTAGAACCTACTACCAGATGCGACCACTGCCAACCATCCATGATTAGGGAAACCGAATGTCCGGCTTGAACCATCGTAAGAATTAAGTAGCGAAATAGGTTGACACGCTGCGCTCAAAAGAGCAAGGGGAAGAGTAGGAATATCCTTGAATTACCTACATAGACCTTTAAAAGTACCCCGATGGAAAGGACAAATCTAAAGATGGAATGCCCATATAAACGGAACGTTTTAAGTCCTCCTGGACTCTGATTATCTGGTCGAGATATCAGTAGGGATAAGTGTAACCGCAAGTCCTAGAGGATGTGAGAAGTGACCAGAAGCCAACGCCCAACTGTAATGGTAGGGATATGCTAACAGGTCACGGTTTGATTGTAAAGAAATAGAGCCTAGTAGGTGTACAAATGGCGATAGCGAGTTTAAAGAAAGGGTTTGGGAAACCAAAACCAATCAAGACTACGAACAACGCATGGAAGGCAGTCCCATGGACTAAGGTTCAACGGAAAGTTTTCAAGCTCCAAAAGAGTATATTTCAAGCAGCTAAATCGGGACAAAATGCTAAGGCACGAAGGTGGCAACGTCTATTGGTGAAATCATATTATGCCCGGATCTTAGCAGTGCGGCTGTAGGGGCGGGTTCCACGGTCAGCCATGCTTCCCAACAGTCAGCTTAATAAACCCGCCCCCCAAGATAACCAAGGCAAGAAGACAGCCGGTGTTGATGGAGTAAGAGTAATCTCTCCAAGACAAAGGTTGGAACTGGTCAAGAACATTAAGGGAAACCTCAAAGCAAAACCACTGCGACGGGTTTGGATTCCAAAACCTGGTAGGGATGAAAAAAGCTGGAATAGGAATACCCACAATTCAAGATAGAGCAAGGCAAGCCTTGGTTAAGTCGGCTCTCGAACCTGAATGGGAATCGAGATTTGAAGGCACAAGCTACGGGTTCCGTCCCGGACGGTCAGCCCATGACGCAATTAGCAGAATTTACACTGCCATAAATCAAGGACAATATTATGTTCTCGATGCCGATATAGCAAAATGCTCTTACCGTGAACCATGATTACCTACTGTCCAAAATTCATTGTCCAAGCCGCCTAAAAAGAGACCTGAAACAATGGCTCCAAGCGGGAGTGCTAGATAAAGGTGTATTTGAGGATACAGAAGCAGGAACACCTCAAGGAGGGGTAATAAGTCCAATACTCGCCAACATCGCACTGTTGGGAATGGAAAGGCTAGTTAAAGGAATGTATCCAAATAAAGGCACAGCCACCCAGGTGAACCTTATAAGATATGCCGATGATTTTGTGGTCATCTCCAAAGACCTAGGAATCATTGAACAGTGCCAAACTGCTATTTCTGAATGGCTAAAACCTGTAGGCTTAGAAATAAAATCTGAAAAAACTCGAATCTGCCACACGCTCAAATCTACTGAGTATGATGGTAAAACAGAAAAACCAGGGTTCGACTTTCTAGGATTCAATATCAGGCAACATCCAGTAGGAAAATATAAATCTGGGAAAACAGGCGGGGCAGCAAGCCGATTAATCGGACATAAAACCCACATAAAACCCAGCCATAAAGCAGTTAAAGCCCATACAGAAGTGATTAAAGGTGTAATCAAACAACATAGAACAGCACCTCAGTCAGCCCTGATAAAACATCTAAACCCGATTATTCGGGGATGGTCAAATTACTACTCAGCGGTAGTCTCAGCAGAGACCTTCAATAAGCTAGACCTCATAATCTGGTTAATGTTACGGGCATGGACAGCATCAAGATGCAAAGGGGTGAACTACGAAAAGCTGAGGAACTATTTCAGACATGGAACGGTTAAACTTAGCAATGGGAATGAAAGACAGGAATCTTGGTTATTCCAGACCAAAGAAGGACTCCAATTATGGAAACATAACTGGACCCCAATTGTCAGACACACCTTAATACGCCCCGACGCAACACCATACGATGGAAATTGGACTTACTGGGCAACCAGGAGAGGACAAGCAATCGATACGCCAAATAAGGTAGCAAAACTACTTAAAAAGCAAAAAGGCAAGTGTACCTGGTGCGGGCAATTCTTTACCCCATTAGATTTAATTGAAGTAGACCACATTGTACCTAGAAGCCAAGGCGGAAAGGATGAATACAAGAATCTTCAATTATTACATCGCCATTGTCACGATGATAAAACAGCTCTTGATGAAGAGATGATGCTGTACTCTTAACAAGGAGACGGTCAAACTAGGAGCCGTATGAGGTGAAAGTCTCATGTACGGTTCTGCTGCTGAATGGGAGGGGTAGACCGTGAGGTCTATCTCGACCCCTAATCAAGGCAGGGAACCCAAGGTCAAAACAAACCAACTCATACAAATTCCTTATAAGGAAGCCCAGAAATGGATAAGTAGAGTTAGGAAATTAGGGTAACGGCGATAGCCACCCCCAGTTTTGGGAATCACAATCTCAGGACTGAAGCGGGGAACGGAAGGCTCCGAGGTGCAACCCAACACCAGAATCGAGACCACTGCCAACCATCCATGATTAGGGAAACCGAATGTCCGGCTTGAACCATCGTAATAATGTAGTAGCGAAATAGGTTGATACGCTGCGCTCAAAAGAGTAAGGGGAAAAGTAGGGGCTTCTATTTACTACCTACACAGACCTTTAAAAGTACCCCGGTGGAAAAGACAAATCTAAAGATGGAATGCCYATATAAATGGAACGTTTTAACCCCTTTCAGGCTCTGACAATCTGGTCGAGAAAGTCAGTAGTAAAAGTGTAAGCGCAAGCCTATTAGGGGGTGAGATGTGACCAAAAGCCAACGCCATGCTGTAACAGTAGGGATATGCTAACAGGTCACGGTTTGATTGTAAAGAAATAGAATCTAGTAGGTGTACATATGGCGATAGCGAGTTCAAAGAAAGGGTTTGGCAAAACCAGACCAATCAAGACTACGAACAACGCATGGAAGACAATC
>NZ_PKGG01000608.1:0-360 GCF_046480465.1 Arthrospira sp. PCC 8006 | reverse complement strand
TCGAACAGGTGGTCAAAAGAATGGGAGAGGTAGAAAAAGCTTATATCATCGGGGACTATGCCAAGGGAGTAGACTCCGGAACCGTGGAAATGGTCCTGATCGGCCGCAACCTGGACCTGGATTACCTGGAGTTTCTCAAAAACAAAACCTTCGAAAAGATCAACCGCAAAGTTGCCGTCTCCATCCACGAATCCGAACCGGAAGGGCTGATGGGGATTATGATTTTTGGGAAATGAGAAGCGAGAAACGAGTGCGTTAAGGGAGAATCAAGATGTTKTAGAGTATGTGATAGCCTCGTAAATCGTAAATCGTAAATCGTAATTTAAATAATGTCATGTCCTGATATAGCTTAATAGTAAA
>NZ_PKGG01000168.1:0-11808 GCF_046480465.1 Arthrospira sp. PCC 8006 | reverse complement strand
GGTTCTAGTAGTTCCTCAAAATTATCAGCTTCTGGAGTAAAGGCTGTTTTAATTTTTGCGTATTTTTTCTCAGTAGCAAATTCTAAATAATCAATTATTTTAGATACTTCACTACCAGCTTTAAAGGCTGCCGCGTGAGCCAAACCTGCTTCATATAACGCCGTTAAAACAGCGTTTTGTGTAACCTGATGAGAGATAGAAATTTCCATGACCATACCAAATATTTCAGCAATTTATTCAGCTAAGTTAGGTAATTTTATTTCGGCTTTTTCTTCTGCTTTTATCATTAGATTGACATCATCAATCTCTACTTTAACTTCAAATTCACCCCATCTTTCATCATCGATGTCAAATCTGTACATTAGCCATTCTGGTAATGTGTTTATTCGTTTAATTATGTTCTCTGGATTATTAGCATTAACCGTTATTTTTCAGGCATTTCAGCCGGAAAGGATTCAGGGTCTAGCAACTCGTAAATCCTTCTAATCATTCCGCAACAACATTCTTCGTTCATATCTGGTATTGTTATCGTTCGTATATTTTCAGGTTCTTTTTTATTTTCAGGTTCTCCTCCTCCGATGCCTGGCGGGATATCTTTTGTGCTCGCGGAAAAGTTGGGAATTACATAATCAAATTCTGTGCATTCCATCCACGAATCACAAAATGCACCTACACTTTCATACATTAAATCAGGGTCGCCGTATGCCCACTCAGACTCCCACCGTCCTTGCCTATAAAAAACCTCTCACTTCCTGTTGGTTGAGGAGTTTCCCCCCACCTCGGATTCCAACCCATGTGACTAACAAAAGTGATGCTACTTCTACTTGGTGGAGGATTACAGCATCCCCCGCTACCCATTTGTCTGTCGAACTCTTCAACGCTGTACTTTTCATCAGCTTTTATGGTACAACCGATATTGCCATTTCCGCCATTTCCATTGTCTGAATCATCATCTGAATCATCATCTGAACTATCGCCTGGTCGCCTTCCTTTATCATCATCAATTTTGTCACCTGAATTAGGACCCCCAAAACTTCTCCCGCTACCACCACCGCCACTTCTGCCGCCGCGTGGTTTTTTACCTCCCTTTGGTTCATCTCTCTTTGGTGGTTCCTCGTCTACTCGCCGCGCATCATCTTCCCTTTTCCACCTACCATGGTCTTCTGGGTTAATTCCACGCGGCACTCTGGTGATTGGGTCCCAAGGATTTACTAATCCGGGAACACCTCCTCTATCTCTTTCCCTTGCATACGGTAAACCCCTACCAAAGTCCATTGTTGAAGATGTTTGGTCGCCTAAATCTCCTGCTAAACCTGAACTTACTCCTCCTGACCTACCAATATTCCTGGGTGTGCTTGACCTAATAGTATCTTTAATTTTTAGAGTGTCTCTAATTTTTAGAGTGTCTCTAACCATGCTGAATAATTATTGAAGGCTATTAATAAATTAGAAATATTATATAATATTACAAAATAATTGAGGACTATCCATGAGGGGAATTAAAAATATGGCTACGGAAATTAATGCCAGCAATTGGCATAACGCCGTAGAGTTATTTAATGGCGCGATTTTAGAAGGCTTGATAACTGACAGATGTCGTTATGATATTACCGCTTACGCTTATGTCTCTAGCTTGAATGCTAGGTGCTATATCCCTAGTCTCAATCAATCAAAAATACCCAAAATTTATCCAGAATATAGTTATTATCAAAGATGGCAAAAGAAACAAGATGTGTGACAAGGTTCTATCAGCTTACCGGTATTTTATGGGAACCTCGCAACAGAAAACRGGTTAAATCTAGGTATCGTAAAACTCCCTTATTCTGGGGGGATTCACACAGAAAACCTATTGATTGAGTTGATTACCAATCAGACAGAAGGATTAGCTATAGATTCACATTCTGTATGAAAAGCTAGATGTTTAAATCAATTGCACAATAATGATTAAATTAATATTTTTGGTATGGCAGAATACCAACTTGATACCTTACCCAAAACACCATCATTAACTCAACCCGAAATTTTGGTATTTCCGTAGGTAATACCCCTACACTTATCCGCGCCGCCAATACTTACAGATATCGCTTACACTTGCAGAATACGGGTAGCGTTGGGGTTTGGTTTAGTCATGGACACATCAGCAATTGCATACCAGGTCAATGTTTATGGCTACCCCCTAATACTGCATAGGATGACGAGTTAAAATCTACTGCCAGCATCTATGGAATGACAGAGGATAGTGTTTCGCAGATTGTCGGGTTAGAGCAGACAATCACTTACTAACCGACTACAATAGAATTATTTAAGAGGTAGGTGATTATGAGTTTCTCAGTTTATAGCAGTGTTTTAAATTTAGACACTCTCAATATTACTGCTAAGATACCAGGTACTCCCGTTACAAGCACTATTAGTTTAACGGCTAATACAGTTGCCGAATTGGTAGCAGAAAATGCTAACACAAACTGGCGTAATGTATTTATCAAAAACCCGTCTAATATACCCGTTCATTTGATTTTAGACCCTACCGGCGATAGCGTGTCAGACGCTGCATTTTCGGTTAAACCAGGTGATACAGTTATGCTAACAATTGGTGGTAGCGATTTACAAGCTATCGCGGAATCTAGCGCTAACGTATCAATAACTTTAATTGAATTTGTTACTGTAGGTTAATAATAATTAGGGGGAATCCCCCCTAAGATGAATATAGAGGCAGTTATGACTAATTTCAACATTTACTCTAGTAAATTTGGGCAATCAACCGATGACTTGCCAGAAGGTGAAGTTAATCTGTATTTAACTAATGAACGGATACAAGCAGTTATTTACTCAAATACTAATTTAGTCAAATTAACTCAGTTAACTTGGAATAATATTACTAATAAACCTGGCACTTTCCCCACATCTACTCATTCCCATAGCTGGACTGAAATAACGTCCAAACCGTCTACGTTCGCGCCATCCGGTCACGGTCATCTATGGGGCGACATCAGTAGTGCGCCTGCTACCGCAACACGGTTACCTACTTGGTCTGAAGTTACAAGTAAACCGACAACGTTTACTCCATCAGAACATACACATACTATTGCAAATGTTACAGGACTTCAAGGTGCATTAGACGGTAAAGAGCCTACTTTTACCAAAAATACAGCATTTCATAAAAACTTCGGAACAACTACTGGAACTGTAACCGAAGGTAACGATGTCAGATTATCAAATGCTAGAACGCCAACTAGCCATACACACGGTAACATTAGCAATACCGGAACTATAGGTTCTACGGCTAATTTACCGTTAATTACCACCACATTAGGCGCTGTTACTACCGGTACTTTCGGTAGCACGGCAAATACATTTTGTCGTGGTGATGATAGCCGCCTTTCCACCAACCTAAGCTACACTACCGGGGCAGCCCAAGGGACGGTAACAAGCAGTACCGGAACTAACGCTACTATTCCAGCAGCTACGACGAGCATCGCCGGTTTATTAACTTCTGCTGATAAATCTAAATTGAATGGAATAGCCGCAGGCGCACAAGTAAATGTAGCAACTAATTTAGGAGTAACAGCAGGAACAACAGCAGGTCCTGTAGTTACATCATCAACAGGAACTAATGTTACTTTACCTACAGCTAGTGCAACTAATTCAGGGATAATTACAACTGGGAATCAGACATGGACAGGAGTTAAAACATTTAATTCATTAATTACCGGGTCAATAAGTGGAAACGCCGGAACAGCAACAGCACTTCAAACAGCAAGAACAATCAATGGAACAAGTTTTAATGGAACAGCAAATATTACTACTGTAAACTGGGGAACTGCTCGGACTTTAACAATTGGTTCTACAGGCAAATCAGTAAACGGCTCTGGAAATGTAAGTTGGAGTTTAGCAGAAATTGGTGCTTTACCAAATCTTTCAATAACTGTAACAGGAGATTGGAATGATGTGTTAACAACAGGTTTTGCTCAAGGGAGTTCTCTTTTAAATCAAAGTCCGGGAAGTTCATGGCGTTTTTGTACTGTACAAAGACATAAGAATTCTGCGATTTCTCAAACAATGATACCTTTTGGAGGAGAAGATATTTATCAAAGAAATCGTGTAAATGCAGTCTGGAGTAGCTGGCAACAATTAGCTTTTACAAGCTCTAATATTACAGGTAATGCAGCAACTGCAACCACGCTTCAAACTGCTAGAACAATTAATGGGACTTCGTTTAATGGTAGTGCCAATATAACAATAACTGCCAATACTCCTAATACATTAACAAATGGTACGGGATTAACTGGAAATAATTTTAATGGGAGTGCTGCAACAACATGGGCAGTTGCTTACGGCAAGCAGGCACAGCCTGTCAAGGTAATGATAGTAGATTATCTGACGCTAGGACTCCCACAACGCACACACATTCAAATATTACATTAACAGCAGGAGATGGTTGATCCGGAGGAGGAACTTTAGCAGCTAATAGAACAATTAATGTAGATTCAACTGTAGTTAGAACTACAGGTAATAAAACTTTAACAGGAATTAAAACATTTAACATAACAAATAATCCAGTAACTTTTGCAACTAATGAAAGTTTTCCTGATGGAAATATGCTTATTTATTTTAATGTTTGGAGGGGGTTTGACATCCGCCGGATAGGAGATAATCCAATTACGGCTTTAGTACTAAATAGTAGAGTTGGAGCCAATAGCTGGGCGTTTTCTCATCAAGGGAATTATTCTATAGAATTAGAAGCAGATGCTAATCCTAGAGTATTTATATATCATGGTATTAATTTTCATCAAAGCGATGTTTGGCGAACTGCTCCTAGCGATAGATATTCAATACAATTATATAACGGGCAGACATATTTTATAAAGAGCTCAACTCTTTCATCATCTGGAGTACATACTAGATTTAGAGTAGAACACACAAACGTATCTTTGATTAACGATAGTGGAGATTATGTTAAAGGTTCTTCGTATATTAGACTTAAAACAGTTTGTGCTCAGAGTATTAATGGCTTAAATTTACTTAAAAAATTAAATGTAATTGAATTTAAATATAATGAGTTAGCAGCCATGGATTTTCTACACAATAAACAAAAATAGGTTTAATCGCACAAGAGGTTCAACAGTCTTATCCTGATGCAGTTGAATTGGTTAAAAATGACCACACATATAGCCCTGAATTTGACGAAAAAAACATAGATTATCTGACGATTCTTTATGAAAAATTAGTTCCTTTATTAGTGGCAGGTATTCAAGAATTATCCCCAAAATTAGAGGCACTAAGTAAATCAACAGCATCTACAAATGTTAATATCAGTAATTTACCGACAAGCCCTACAGGTTTAAGTGTAGGTGATTTATGGTGTGACACGGATAACGATAATGTAATCAAGCCGGTGAGATAATGTCTAACAAATATGATATATCTGAAACTAATTGGTTTTTAGCTTACAACCAATACTTTATCAAAGAGGATGATACCCCACACGGAAGTAAACAATTGCCAGATATATCAGGTAGTAAATTTGTGAGGATATTATTTGATGCAGACCAGGTTTCTATTTATTTGAAAATGGCAGGATGGTTAAAATTTTACACATACAATGATGTGAAGCAGAATATGATGGTTAAACGTGAAACTATTTGGCTAAATGAATATCAAATAATTGAATCACCACCATATAGTAATTTTTACTCAATATTTGAACCCTGGGAGAGGATTAAATGGTTTACCCTTTATTTTTGGAGATTAATGCAATGAGTATAATAATACTAGAGGTTCTGTTATTGATCACTGTTATTGTTTATTTGGGCATTGATTCATTGATAGGCAATAAAATAATTGAGTCTAAACTAGATTTAAACAATAAAAAGTTAGACATATTATTTGAGTTTTTGAAAAATTAGTTAGTTCAGATAGTTGGTAAAAAACAGTTAGAAGATAAAAAGCAATCACCCCATCTCCCAATCAACAGAGATGATATTGATGATGATGGTTGGCGTAAACCCTAACACCTAACAGCTAACACCTAACAGCTACCCCAATAACTTAAATGGTCCCCTATGGTTTCTGACTATGGGGGTGTCTATTTATTTTTTGGCTAACGGACTGTTGCAACGGACTGTTAAAAATTTATATGAATGCTTACCCTATCATGTCCAGATAATACCCAGAACTACTTTACCCCTAACAGATAGCTTTACCTACAACCTACGGCTAAGATTTTGGCTTAGGGTGTTTATTAGGGGTACTGGGTTTTGAACGAAATGAATACCCCTATAAATTGGAGACTTGCTGAGGATTATGTAGGTATCAGCGAGAGATGACGAAACAAGTCACCAGTTGAAAAGTTGTTTGGGGGTATCGCTTCAGTATGTCATAGCCAGGTTAGTCGTGATTATGCGATCGCATTTTGTTGGTAGTGGGTTCTAAATGCTCAGAGAAATTTCCCCAATATTCAAACCCCCAATAATCTGACTACCCCTATGGGTGTATTGACTCCCCTAGTGGGTTCCCTATGGGTTTTGAAATTTGAGCCATACCCTCCCCCTAACCGAAACAAGCACTATTGGGGAAACGAACGATGTGATAGCAGTCAATGGTGAGGAACGAACCGGTAGGCTTGCTATTGACTGCTATCACGAGAGAGTTACCCTATCTGTGTTTGGTTAGGGGGTGATATGGATATTTGACAGATTGATTAAGTTGTGCTTGTTGACTGAGTAATCATCCTATTGACAGAATTATTTTCCTATGCTAGGACTAGATTGTGAGTAATATCTGAGTAATTAGGTACGACTATCGGGTTGAGTGTTTCCCGGCTATCGCCGTTAGGATAAGGGTTTAAAGGCAACGGGACTGGCCGGACTCGAACCGGCGACCTAGCGCTTCAGATTTGTGTGAGTTTCCCCACTCTCTGGACTATCCCTTCACCATAAGCACTCATAGAATGCTCTTAGGTGGTGGCCGTTATGTTCAAGAAGTCGTTTAATCCAACTCCCAAAACCAGTCTCTGCACCTTCTCCAACCGTAGGGGTTAGAGCTTGGCTCAAGATTACCTTATTCATGGTTCACATAAACTTAGGCTTCCTTGAGTTTGACCACATTCACACAAGGGGTTTCCCCACATGGTGCCCGATTCTTCAGGAGGCGCTTGCTCTATCCATCTGAGCCACAGCCCCAGTCATTTACTCTATGGTAACAGATTCTCGTGCTTATATGTTGATTTTTTAGACAATTTTAAAAAATTTGCCCGCCAAGTTAGCCCCAAGGGGTTGACAAAAGCCGGGGATTTCTGGTATGATATTGACATACTCTTAAATAATTGGATATTTGCCAAAATAAAAAAGCTGTCAATATTCCGATTATTTTAGAATAGTAGCATGAGTCAAGCAAAAAAGCTACCCCCTCCCCAAAAAAATGATTTTTTTTAACATTGCTTAATTTTTTGTTACAAAACTTAACATAACTATCAATGAACCCAGGTTTCATCCCAGGGACCGCCTCCAGTTTCCAGACCACAGAGGGAACTATGGGCTTCCAGAATTAAGCGTCGCTGTTGTCGGAGTTGTAGGGTTACTTCACCTTTCATAGTATCGCGACAGCAGAATTGCAAGCCATGATGAGTAGGGGCGCGTAGAGGAGTACCGGGGTAGGTAGTGGTAGCCTGGAGGGAAACTTGAAACTGTCCGTTGTCAGCTTGAATGTGCCAATCTCCCCAGGGTGCAATTTGCCAGTGAACTTGAGCATTCCAGGGGACAAACTCATAAAATTGACCGCGATAGTGAATACCGACCATAGCGACGGACTCGATCCACCACAATAGCGATCGCTTTCCGCCGCCTGCTGTGAGAGCCAAATCAGGAATATGGTCAAAACAGTTGCAGTTAACCCAAAACCACTTTCGAGGAAATGCGCCGCCCCAGTTTTTCTCACCGTAAGCGGGGGCGTTAGTAAACTGATAGAGTGTGCCATTCCAGTCAATCGAGCCCGTAGCCCAACCGTGAGCCATTAATATTTGCCATCCCGGTTCAAAAATAGGCAGAAATGATAGCCAGCCGGCGGTTGACTGTTGTTTTCCCCACCCATAAACGGGAGTGATAGTATATTCCCAACTACAGTTACGGGTTCCATCTTTAAGGCTACCTTGATGGTGGGTATCAGTTCCCTGATATCCTTGATGAATATGGCGATCAAATAGTTGAGAGTCGAGATATCCAGGGGCAGATTTTAGGTCAGTGTCTCCCCAATGACCTAGGGCTAGGGTGTCGGTAGATGCCCAGAATTTATTGACATCAGGGAAAGTCCGACAGAGGTACTGGTCATCTGGTCCTAAAATTNTGGGCGGCACCGCCACTGTGAGGTTGTCCGCCGCTGGGGTCTTCAATGGAGTACATGAAGGCGAAGGTTTGACGGGGTTCGGGGAGAGTGACCCGATAATACCAGCCTTCAAAAAAACGGCGATCGCCGCCTTCCCAGTGATAACCATTGTGGGGGGTAGATAGAGTAATGGGTTTGAAATCAAACATGGCAATCATGAAAACTCCTGTCTGGAGATTAGCGTTGGTGGCGGCTATGCACCGAAACCGTAGCCTTTCCTATTCCCGTTMTTTACAGTTAGCGACGGTTCGCCTGGACGGACGACCGGCTAATCGGACGGTAGTATTTAGGGGGTTTATGACTAAGGGCGATCGCCTGAAATTTGTGACGGACACCCGCAGCCAAAAGGTGATAGAAATTGCCGAAAATCCTTGGGCTGAGGCTTGCTGGTATTTTCCCAAAACCCGGGAACAGTTCCGTATCTCTGGTCAGTTAACCATAGTAGGGTATACAGAGCATCTATGTTATCAGAGTTGGCAGGAGTTATCAGAGGCAGCCAAAAGTCAATTTTTCTGGCCAGACCCTGGTGAAAAGCGATCGCCAAACGCTAATTTTGACCCTCCCGACCCCATTCCCCAACAGCCACCCCCCAACTTTTCAGTTTTGCTGCTAACACCGGAGCGGGTGGATCATTTACAATTGCGTGGTGAGCCCCAGAATCGGACCATTTATGATATTCAAGGTCATGGCACGAGTAAGGGGAGGGCGGTCAATCCTTAAATACCAGAACCGTCTAAAAATTCTTGGATGGCTCTATTTTTAATCCGACAGCTTAGGTTATTACCTTCTTGGGTAGTTAAGGTTTGATATTGTCCTTTAGAGGTTGAGGAACCGGCTGCTACAGGGATTTGTTCAACCATGAGTACCCTTTCCTGCTGTAAGGATTCCATTTGCTGTTCGAGGGTTTCAATGCGATCTAGCAGAGTCCGAATCACTACGGCTTCCGAGTCAGGTAAACTACCATGTTCAAGGGGGTTAACTTTGACACCGGAGCGGTAAAGAATGCGACCGGGAACCCCTACTACTGTGCAGTTAGAGGGAACATCGCGCAAGACTACGGAACCCGCACCAATGCGGACATTATTACCAATTTGGAGATTACCGAGAACTTTGGCTCCGGCTCCGACGACTACATTTTCCCCTAGGGTGGGGTGACGTTTACCGCTTTCTTTACCTGTACCACCGAGGGTTACGCCTTGGTAAATTAAGCAGAAGTCTCCGACAATGGCTGTTTCTCCAATGACTACACCCATACCATGATCTATGAACACGCCTTGACCTATGGTAGCCCCGGGGTGGATTTCAATGCCGGTAATAAATCGGGACAGGTGAGATATCAGACGGGGAATTAGGGGTAAACCGATACAGTACAACCAGTGAGCGAGACGGTGAAATAGCAACGCTTGCAGACCGGGGTAGCAGAACATGACTTCTAGCCAGTTCCGAGCGGCGGGGTCACGATCGAAGATAATGCGAAAGTCGGCTCGAAGGGTCTTTAGCACAATCAATAACCAGTTTCTGTTAAACAAATTACTTATCTATGTTAACGGATGAGGGGCTAATACAAAAGTTTAAATGTCAGGATGTGATCAATTTTACCAGGGCTTTATAATTTCACTGAGGGACAGAGGCAGTAGTATAGGTTCATTATTGCCTCAAAAGCCCAATGGTCGGGGGATACATCAGAAAAGGGAATTGGTAATAGGTCAAAGTTTTTGCTAGAACAAGCGTTCCTTAATGTCGCTTGGTCAATTTGGGCGATCGCTTTTGGTTGGTTCACTACAACGGGATTAACTGGACTGAGGGACTCACGGCTGTTGTCGGTGGTTTCGGTGGTTTGGGCGGAAACGGGGGCGATCGCAGTTATTATCAATAAGCTGAGGGGGATTAGCTCTTGTGCTTTCATCTGAAAATTTAAGCTGTCAGTTATGGGGCTATTAGGGGTCGAGATAGACCTCACGGTCTACCCCTCCCATTCAAAACCGTACTTGAGACTTTCACCTCATACGGCTCCTAGTTTGACCGTCTCCTTGTTAAGAGTACAGCATCATCTCTTCATCAAGAGCTGTTTTATCGTCGTGACAATGGCGATGTAATAATTGAATATTCTTGTATTCATCCTTTCCGCCATGGCTTCTAGGTACAATGTGGTCTATTTCAATTAAATCTGATGGGGTAAAGTATTGCCCGCACCAGGTACATCTACCTTTTTGCTTTTTGAGTAGTTTTGCTACCCTATTTGGTGTATCGATTGCTTGTCCTTTCCTGGTTGCCCAGTAAGTCCAATTTCCGTCGTATGGTGTTGCGTCAGGGCGTATTAGGGTATGTCTGACAATTGGAGTCCAGTTATGTTTGAATAGATGAATCCCATCTTTGGTTTGGAACAGCCAATTTTCGTATCTTTCTTTCCCATTGCTAAGTTTAATTGTTCCATGTCTGAAATAATTACTTAGTTTTTCGTRACTTGCCTTTCCRCATCTTGATACTGTCCATGCCCGWAWCATTTGCCARATTATGWRGTCTAGCTTAWYRAAGGTCTCTGTTGAGACTACCGCTGAATAATARTTTGACCATCCCCGAATAATTGGATTTAGTCTACTTATCAGGGCTGATTGAGGTGCTGTTTTGTATTGTTTTATTACACCTTTTATCGCTTCTGTGTGGGCTTTAACTGCTTTTTGACTAGGTTTTATGTGGGTTTTATGTCCGATTATTCGTCTTGTTGCCCCACCTTTTTTCCCAGATTTGTACTTTCCTGCTGGGTATTGCCTGATATTGAATCCTAGAAAGTCGAACCCTGGATTCTCTGTCTTACCGCCATATTCAATAGTTTTGAGTGTATGACAGATTCGAGTCTTTTCAGGTTTTATTTCTAGTCCTACAGGTTTTAGCCATTCAGAAATAGCAGTTTTGCACTGTTCAATGATTCCTAGTTCTTTTGAAATTACCACGAAATCATCGGCGTATCTTATAACATTCGCATATGGGCGATTATCTGTTTTCTTGGGATACAGTTTTTCAATTAACCTAATCATTCCATCCAGTGCGATGTTGGCTAGGAGTGGACTTATTACCCCTCCTTGGGGTGTCCCTGATTCTGTATCCTCAAATACACCGTTGTCTAGCACACCTGCTTTGAGCCATTGTTTCAGGTCTCTTTTTAGGTTGCTTGGACAATGAATTTTTGACAGTAGGTAATCATGGTTTATTCGGTCAAAGCATTTTGCTATATCAGCGTCAAGAACATAGTATTGTCCTTGATTTATGGCAGTATAGATTCTACCAATTGCGTCTTGGGCTGACCGTCCGGGACGGAACCCATAGCTTGTGCCTTCAAATTTCGATTCCCATTCAGGTTCGAGAGCCGACTTAACCAAGGCTTGCCTTGCTCTATCTTGGATTGTGGGTATTCCTATTCCAGCTTTTTTCATC
>NZ_PKGG01000513.1:0-630 GCF_046480465.1 Arthrospira sp. PCC 8006 | reverse complement strand
GGGCAGTGTTGTTATGCTTGTTTCGGTTGTATGAGATCACCCGCCTCGGCCCGATGGCGAATACATTTGCACCATCAAACCATTGTTCTCTCATGGAGTAATCAGGATTGCCATCTGCTGTGGACAAGATTTCAAGGTGAGGGATTGCTCTTTCCAATACCGTCAGCAATGACTCTTTTAGGACTTGCCTTTTGATGTGCACTTTGTCTTCCTGAATTTCCTTTAAGGTATAAAGGGAAGTTTGCAGCACCGAATTGAGAGCATCGGGATAGGTAAGTACCAGGTTTTCATCCAGAATCGTAAACACGGTGTCCAAATGCATGTAGTTTCGCCTCTCAGGAAGGTGTACTTCATAGACCCGTYCTACGGTGCCCTCTGCCAGCAAAGCTTTGGCTACCTGATATATGGCTTTGGCATCAGTACGCTCTGAATTTCCTATTGCAACTGCTTTTTGGGATAAAATGATGATATCTCCACCTTCTATACTTGGGGAGGAGTTTTGACCTTCCAAAGGGTAAATTTGGTTCACATTTTCTTTGAAATCAGGATGATTTTCAAAAATGGCTTTAAGGATATTGGCTTCACGCTGCCTTCCTTCCATTTTCATACTGGAAAACACAATGCCTCCTG
>NZ_PKGG01000281.1:0-5627 GCF_046480465.1 Arthrospira sp. PCC 8006 | reverse complement strand
CCATMAGATTTAATTGAAGTAGAACASWTTGTAYCTAGAAGCCAAGGCGGAAAGGATGAATACAATAATCTCCAATTATTACATCGCCACTGTCACGATGATAAAACAGCTCTTGATGAAGAGATGATGCTGTACTCTTAACAAGGAGGCAGTCAAACTAGGAGCCGTGTGCTGGGAAACTCGCAAGCACGGTTTTGAATGGGAGGGGTAGACCGTGAGGTCTATCTCGACCCCTAATTGTTCACAGTTATTTGGGCATTCCATTGATGGCTCAAAATCAGAAAGCGATCGGGATTTTATCTATCTTAGATGTGAAGCCTTTAGTCCAAGATGAACTAGCGCAAGCTGTCCTCAATATTTTCGCATCCAGGGCAGCTACAGAACTACAAAGAAAATGGGCAGAAGAAGCTAAAAATCAAGCCTATGAAGACCTAGAAATAAGGGTTGAGGAACGAACATCAGCCCTCAAAAATATTAATATTGCCCTGGAAAATCAAATTCAAGAGCGCATGGCTACAGAAATAGCTATGCAACTTATGGCAGACCAGGAGAGAGCCATTAATCGGGTGATTTCACAAATGCGACAAAGTTTGAATTTGGAGGTAATTTTTCAGGCAACTGTTAATGAGTTGCGGACGGCAATTGAAGTAGATCGTGCCCTAATTTATCGGTTTAATGCTGACTGGAGTGGGGTGATAATCAAAGAGTCTGTGAGTCCGGGATGGCAGAAAATTCTGAGCGAAAATCAGGGAGAAGAAGCGACTACACAGAATACAGTAGATGAAGATCATTGTATTGTCAAAAAACTAGGCTCTTCTCACGAATTAATTGAGGATACTTACTTAAAAGAAACTCAGGGAGGGTTTTACTCACGAGAGAAAAGTTGTTGTTGTGTTCAAGATATTTACAATTCGGGTTTTTCGGATTGCTACCTGAAATTTTTAGAACAATTTCAAATCCGCTCATATATCATTAGTCCAATTTTTCAAGGATATCAACTTTGGGGATTATTATGTGTGTATCAAAATGATGGTCCGCGAGAGTGGAAAACGGCAGAATCTAAGGTGGTTACTCAAATTGCTAATCAGCTAGGAGTGGCTGTGAAACAGGCGGAATTGTTCGCACAAACTCAGAAACAGGCGGCGGAGTTAAAACGGGTTGCTGATGCTGCTAATGTTGCTAACCGGGCTAAAAGTGAGTTTTTGGCTAATATGAGTCATGAACTTCGCACTCCTCTTAATGCTATTTTAGGCTTTACTCAATTGCTACAACGCGATCGCACTTTAGCAGCCAAACATCAAGAATATATTAAAATTGTTAATCAAAGTGGGCAACATTTACTAGGGTTAATTAATGATGTCTTGGAGATGTCAAAAATCGAGGCGGGACGGATTACTTGTAACCCGACTGAGTTTGCAATTAAACGCTGTTTACAAGCTATTCAAGTCATGTTGCAACTCAAGGCTGAGTCGAAGGGATTAACTCTCAATTTCCAGGTAGAAGAGTCGGTGCCGAAATTCGTGAGAACTGATGAAAGTAAATTGCGCCAAGTATTGGTGAATTTAATTAGTAATGCTATTAAGTTTACCCGGGAAGGGGAAGTGACTTTAAAGGTGTCGGTTGGTCAAGTTGATGAAGACCTAGGGTTATTTGAGGATAATGGGGTGAGTAATACCTACTTGAGGTTTGAGATTATAGATAGTGGATGCGGTATTGCAACGGAAGAAATTAATGACTTATTCCAAGCATTTAAGCAAACCCAATCGGGTCGAGAATCGCAACAGGGGACGGGTCTGGGATTAGTGATATCTCAAAGATTTGTGAATTTAATGGGGGGTGAAATTCAGGTAAGTAGTGAACTGGGTCATGGTAGTTGTTTTAGTTTCCAAATTCCCGTGGGTGTGGCAGACCAGATGGTTAATGAATCTGAGAATACATTAAATCAGGCTTGTCGGTTAGCACCGGGACAGCAAGACTATCGAATTTTGGTGGTGGAAGATAACCCAGTTAATCGGTTATTACTCACTACATTATTGCAGGATGTGGGTTTTGAGGTTCGGGAAGCTGAAAATGGACAGGAAGCGATCGCACTTTGGCAACAGTGGCATCCCCACTTAATTTTTATGGATATGCATATGCCAGTGATAGATGGGTTTGAAGCCACCCAATATATTAAACAGTCTGAAGTTGATGCTATTCCGGTAGTTGTTGCCATTACAGCCAGTGCCTTTACTGAACAAAGACAAAACTGTATTGATGCCGGGTGTGATGACTTTATTAGTAAGCCATTTCGGCGGGAACAAGTTTTAGAAACCCTGACTAAATATTTGGGGGTCAAATACCAAGTTGATGAACCAAATGCGATCGCCTCTGCCGCCGTAGCCACTTCCGAACCTCAAAACCATGACCATGTAGCCATAAATACCGACACCTTGGCGATGATGCCAGCAGAATGGTTAGAGCAAATCCACTATGCTGCTCAATTAGGAAATGATATGATGATCCTATCTTTGATCAAACAAATTCCCCCAGAGCATTCAGATTTAGCCAAGACTTTAACCAGTATTGTGGAAGACTTTCAATTTGAGCGATTGTTGGAAATGTTGAATTCCGATACTATGGGGAGCGATCGCTAACTATGCACCGGCAAAATCAACCTTTCACGAGCCATAATTGCCTTGGGAAAAACCGCCTGGACTTCATGGCTAATTTGGTCAAGGAAATCATCTGAGTGGCTAGGGTCATGATGAAAAATCACCACCCGTTTCACATCCGCCGCCTCCGCAATTTTCACTGCTTCTTGCCAGGTTGAATGTCCCCAACCCACCTTGGGAGACTTAGGATTATGATATTCCTCATCAGTATACATAGCATCATAAATAAGGATATCAGCCCCCTGAGCCAATTCTACCACATTCTCATCCAAGCCATCAGGCAGATGCTCTGTATCGGAACAGTAGACCACAGTTCGTCCTTGCCAAGTGACACGATACCCCATAGCAGTATTGGGGTGATTCAGTTGTCCGGTTTCAATCTTGATATCATCAAGCATCATAGTGTCCCCCGGTTTCAATTCATAAAACCTCAGATCTGCTTGTAATCCACTCAGGGGAATGGGGGAGTTAGGATGAAGTACGCGATCGATGAAATGCTTTTTCATCGATTCTCCATCTGGGGGGATAGTGCCATAGATATGAAAGCAGTTCCCCGGGGTAAAAGCCGGGGTAAACAGGGGGAAACCCTGGATATGATCCCAGTGGTAATGGGTAAAAAACATATAGGCTTCCATAGGCATTTGTGGTATTAGGGAATCACCCAGGGAGCGTAACCCAGTACCACCGTCAAAAATCAGCCTTTTTCCGGCAATACGCATTTCCAAACAAGAGGTATTACCACCATAGCGGATGGTATCTTTTCCTGGGGTGGGGATACTGCCGCGAACTCCCCAAAACTCCACCACAAAATCATCGGGATTTTGATCACAGGAGTCTGGGTTATCTCGACCAGTTGCCAACACAGAAGATGGGGTGATGGTTTCCATGTTTTAATCTTCAGGATTTAAAGTTCTACACTGACCGTGATCGCGCAATAGATGGTCACAGAGTACCAAGGCAACCATTGCTTCTACCATAGGAACTGCTCTGGGCAAAACACAAGGATCATGTCGTCCTTTTGCTGCCAGAGTGGTTTCCTCGCCCTCACGGGTGACAGTTTTCTGTTCTTTACGAATTGTAGCAGTTGGCTTGAAGGCAACTCGCAAAATTATTGGTTCTCCGTTAGAAATTCCCCCCTGGACACCGCCGGAACGATTGCTCAGGGTGCGGACGGCTCCAGTGTCATCAATATAAAATTCATCATTATGTTGACTACCTGTGAGCATAGTGCCAGCGAAACCAGAGCCGATTTCAAAACCCTTACTAGCGGGTAGGGACATGACGGCTTTGGCTAGGTCTGCTTCTAGTTTATCGAATACTGGCGAACCTAGTCCAGTAGGAGGGTTACGAACTACGCATTCGACTACGCCGCCAATGGAGTCCCCCTGGTCTCTAATGTCTTCAATTAGTTGAATCATCTGTTTGGCGCTGTCGGGGTTAGGACAGCGGACTATATTGCTTTCGACTTGTTCAAGGGTAACGGTTGCCGGCTCGATCGCTGCTTCTAGGTCTTTGATGCGTTTGACATAACCGATGATTTCCACGTTGGCGACCTGTTTAAGGATTTTTTTGGCTATAGCACCTGCTGCTACTCTACCAATAGTTTCACGAGCGGAAGACCTACCGCCGCCTTGCCAATTGCGAATCCCATATTTAGCATCATAGGTAGCATCGGCATGGGAGGGGCGATATTTTTTCGCCATTTCATCATAATCTTGGGGGCGGGTGTCTTTATTTTTGACTATGATCATGATCGGGGTTCCTAGGGTGTGCCCTTCAAATACCCCACTGAGGATTTCGCAGGTGTCGCTTTCTTTGCGAGGGGTGGTAATTTTGCTTTGTCCGGGTCGGCGACGATCTAATTCCTGTTGGATTTCTGAGATGTCCAGGGGGAGGCGGGGAGGACAGCCATCGATGATGACTCCAACCCCCCCACCGTGGGATTCACCGAAGGTGGTGATCCTAAATAAATGCCCAAATGTGTTGCCCATGCTGGTCTTGTCTAAAAGGTTGTAGAGTCTCGATCCTATCAGATCTTGCACTATCAACGGACCGGGCTACAGTCGGTTATGCTCGCAATGCTGCTGCCTCAATTAGTCTTCGTGATCCTCAAAGGGGTCACTGAGTTCTTCCGAGGGAGGACCGAAGGCGGTATAAATGGCATAGGCAGCGATCGCTACCACGGTGGCAGCGAGGGAAATGTTAAGAGCTATTGCAGGTTCCATGATATTTGATTCAATTATGAGCCTTGTTCTTATATAATATTACGAAACATTAAAATTTGCTGTTCAACCCATTTAAAGGTGACTTATGGCACAAAGGACTTGGTTAGGCGATCGACTCAGACCCCTCAACTCAGAATATGGTAAGGTTGCCCCCGGTTGGGGTACTACTCCCCTGATGGGAGTTTTTATGGGGTTATTCTTCGTGTTTCTGTTGATTATCCTACAGATCTATAACTCCTCACTGATTCTCGAAAATGTCAGCGTGGACTGGGCTAACCTAACTCGCTAAGTTGAGGGTCCGGGAGAGGCGCAAATCTACTAACTGGCTAAATTGGCGATCGCTATGGATTTCTGGTCAGGTTTGTTTAATGGCTATGTGCGGCTCTCCCTGGGAATCATATTGAACTAGCGATCGCCATATTTTTAGCCCCAAGTTCCCTGTTAACAGGGACTATACCCTAGGCGACTTCCCAACTACTGGAGACATTAAATGAATATTTTTGGCATGGGTTTACCAGAGATGGCTGTCATCCTGGTATTAGCACTTTTGATTTTTGGTCCGAAAAAATTACCCGAAATGGGTCGCAGTTTAGGAGAGGCGATCCGCAAGTTTCAAGAAGCCTCCCAGGAATTTAAGACCGAGTTTAATCGGGAAGCAGAACAGATCCAAGCTGCTACTCGCCCCCAAAATACTAACTCCGAAAGTGATAATTCTTAGCAGCAATTTTGTCCTCTGCAATGGCTTTAA
>NZ_PKGG01000570.1:0-422 GCF_046480465.1 Arthrospira sp. PCC 8006 | reverse complement strand
CGAACGCAAATGCAACCGCCTCATTTTTATCAAAAATAGGTGTCCCCCACGCTTCAATTGGAATCCGTTTATCCGGGTGCTGGATTTCAATATCATCCGCCGTTGTTCGTTCSCCATGTAATGCGCGAATTACCGGTAACTGCTCAATCGGATAGAGGCGATCGCTCCCCGCAATATAATTACGGTAGACCTCATTAACTTKCTTCCACGTCGTATTCACCACCCCTTGACCCAACAGTTCTTTCCCCACTTGMTTCACATAATAAGGACTTCCCTGTGCATCCAGAATAGAWATCCCCACCGGTAACGCTTCTAAAAACTGTTTCAGGCGGCTTTCACTTTCACGTATTTCATAATAAAGCTGTGCATTTTCAATTGAGATCTTCGCAATGTCTAAATGGGTTTTAATCCGAGCCAGCAAC
>NZ_PKGG01000315.1:0-4507 GCF_046480465.1 Arthrospira sp. PCC 8006 | reverse complement strand
GGGAAGTTCATGGCGTTTTTGTACTGTACAAAGATATAATGATTCTTTGATTTCTCAAACAATGATACCTTTTGGAGGAGAAGGTATTTATCAAATAAATCGTGTAAGTGGAGTCTGGAGTAGCTGGCAAAAATTAGCTTTTACAAGCTCTAATATTACAGGTAATGCAGCAACTGCAACCACGCTCCAAACTGCAAGAACAATTAATGGGACTTCGTTTAATGGTAGTGCCAATATAACAATAACTGCCAAGACTCCTAATACATTAACAAATGGTACGGGATTAACTGGAAATAATTTTAATGGGAGTGCTGCAACAACATGGGCAGTTGCTTACGGCACTACAGCAAACACAGCCTRTCAAGGCAATGATAGTAGATTATCTGACGCTAGGAATCCCACAACGCACACACATTCAAATATTACATTAACTGCAGGTGATGGTTTATCCGGAGGAGGAACTTTAGCAGCTAATAGAACAATTGATGTAGATTCAACTGTGGTTAGAACTACAGGTAATCAAACTTTAACAGGAATTAAAATATTTAACATAACAAATAATCCAGTAACTTTTGCAACTAATGAAAGTTTTCCTGATGGAAATATGCTTATTGATTTTAATGTTTGGAGGGGGTTTGACATCCGCCGGATAGGCTCTAGTGCTAGTTCGGCAAGTTTAGTACTAAATAGTAGAGTTGGAGGAAATAGCTGGGCGTTTTCTCATCAAGGGAATTATTCTATGGAATTAGAAGCAAATAATAATCCTAGAGTATTTATATATCATGGTATTAATTTTCATCAAAGCGATTGGCGAGCTGTTCCTAACGATAGATGTTCAATACAAGTATACAACGGACAGACATATTTTACAAAGAGCTCAACTCTTTCATCATCTGGAGTACATACTAGATTTAGAGTAGGAGGCACAAMTGTATCTTATATTAACGATAATGGAGACTACGTTAAAGGTAGCTCTGATATTAAATTCAAAACACTTTTATCAAAACCAACTATAGGGTTAAGCGAAATTAACGCATTGACAGTCACGTGGTTTAAGTATAATGAACTTGCAGCATTTCATGGCTTTAATCCAAGTACAGAACAATTTGGTTTAATTGCTCAAGAAGTACAAAATATATACCCTAACGCAGTTGAAGTGGTTAAAAATGACCATACAGATAGTCCTGAAGTTGACGACAAAAAAATAGATTACTTAACAATAATGTATGATAAACTGATACCATTAGTGATTGCGGCAATTCAGGAATTATCAGAAAAAATCGACAAATTAGAAAATATGCTAAACACTCAACAATAAATTAACAGATAATGCCTAATGCACTTGATATATCTGAAAATAATTGGTTTAAAGTTTATGAACTTAATTTCAGGATAGAAGATGATAGCTACACGGTACTAAAAAATTGCCTGACATTTCTGGCAGTAAATTTGTTAGGATATTATTTGACGCTGACAGTGTACCCGTGTACTGGAAAATGGCAGGGTGGCTTAAATTCTATGCCTACAATGATGTGAAGCAGAATATGATGGTTAAAAAAGAGACTATATGGCTTAATGAATATCAAATAATTGAATCACCGCCGTACAGCAATTTTTACGCTTCATTTTCTCCACTAGAAAGGATTAAATGGTTTACACTTCATTTTTGGAAATTAATATAAATGAACTTAATAATAGTTGAACTAGGATTAATTATTGTCGCGATTATTATCAGTATGTTCATTACGCATACAGGAAACTTACTTATTGAGAATAGGTTAGACGGTATCCAAAATAGCCTAAATTATTTGATTAGATATGTTAATGATTTTATACCATCAACAGTTGGTAAAAAACAGTTAGAAGATAAAAAGCAATCACCCCATCTCCCAATCAACAGAGATGATATTGATGATGATGGTTGGCGTAAACCCTAACAGCTAACAGATAACACCTACCCCAATAACTTAAATGGCCCCTATGGTTTCTGACTGTAGGGGTTCATTCATATTATCTGTTTACTAGACTGTATTTTCAGTCCAGTAAATGGTTTATATGAATGCTCACCCCTAATTTACCTACAATAAACACCCTAAGCCAAAACCTTAACCCGTCTATTAGGGGTACTGGGTTCCGCCTGGGATGATTACCACCAAAAATTGGAGACTTGTCTAGCGGTATGTAGGTATCGGTTTCGATGGTAAGGCAATTCCCTAGGATTATGTAGGTATCAGCGAGAGATGACGAAACAAGTTACCAGTTGAAAAGTTGTTTAGGGGTATCGGGTTGGTTCTGGTAGATGATAGTTAGATTATGCGATCGCATTTTGTTGGTAGCGAGTAGGCTCCTCAAGATTTCACCAATAATCTGACTCCCATAGGGAACCAGGTAGGCGGTCTGATATCTTTGTACATTGATAGGGGTATCGTTGTACATTGATAACCTAGTGGGTTCCCCCTACGGCTACCTACGGCTATCGTGTTGACTTGGAAGCATATCCCCCCCCTAACCGAAACAAACACTCTTAGGGGTGCGACCGATGTGATAGCAGTCAATGGTTCGTAACGAACCGATAGGCTTGCCATTGACTGCTATCACGAGAGAGTTACCTTATCGGTGTTTGGTTAGGGGGGTGGTATGGGTATTTGACAGATTGATTAAGTTGTGCTTATTGACTGAGTAATCAACCTATTGACAGAATTATTTTCCTGTGCTAGGACTAGATTGTGAGTAACATTTGAGTAACTCGATAGGATATAGGGGTTGAGTAATAACCCGCTATCGCTGTCAGGATAAGGGTTTAAAGGCAATGCAGGCGAAAGGAGAGTTTCCAGGGAGGCGATCGAAGTTGTGAAAGTTTGCCTTAAAATAAATACTTATCCCATTACCGTTAGACTCCGGCAATGAAACCAACCCTGACTCGCACCCCTCTATATGACCTATCCGTTGAACTCAAAGGCCGGATGGTTCCATTTTCAGGCTGGGAAATGGCGGTTCAGTATTCCGGTATTACCCAAGAACATCAAGCAGTGCGATCGCAAGTGGGACTATTTGACATCTCCCACATGGGCAAATTTTCCCTCCAAGGTGAACAGCTAATCAATGCCCTCGAACCCCTATTTCCCTCTAGTCTCAGTCGTCTACAACCCGGTCAAGCCCAATATACAGTCCTATTAAATAGCAGTGGCGGCATATTGGATGATGTCATTTTTTACTACCAAGGCTTAGACCCAGCCACAGGAAACCAGCGGGGAATGATGATTGTTAATGCAGCCACCAAGTCCAGAGATAAGGCTTGGGTTGTCGCCCATTTGGAAGGAACCGGAGTCGCCCTAGAAGACCTATCTCGCAGCCAGGTATTAATTGCAGTCCAGGGACCTCAAGCGGAAGCCGTCCTTGGACCCCTAGTAGAAGCCGACTTATCAGCAGTTGCCAATTTTGGACATATAGAAACCACCCTATTAGGAAAACCTGCATTTATCGCCCGCACCGGATACACCGGAGAGGATGGGTTTGAGGTAATGGTAAATCCCCACACCGGAGTAAATTTATTTCGACACTTAATAGAAGTGGGGGCAACTCCCTGTGGTTTGGGCGCTAGAGATACCCTGCGTTTAGAAGCGGCAATGGCTTTGTATGGGCAAGATATTGATACCCATACCACCCCTTTAGAGGCCGGTTTAGGCTGGTTAATCCATTGGGATGAGAAGGGAGACTTTATCGGCCGTGAGTCCCTAGAATCGCAAAAATCAGGGGGTTTATCGAGGCGGTTAGTGGGGTTAGAAATGCAGGGGCGATATATTGCCCGCCACGGTTATCCTGTGAAGGCTGGCGGCGAGGTTGTGGGAGAAATTACCAGCGGCACAATGTCCCCTACCCTGGAAAAGGCGATCGCCTTAGCCTATGTTCCCGTAGAATTAGCCAAAATCGGCCGCCAAGTAGAAGTGGAAATCCGTAATAAAATCTACCCGGCAACAGTGGTTAAACGTCCCTTCTATCGTTCCCCACATCGGTAGTTAACAGTTCATAGAGTGGCGATCGCTCCCAGCCTGTTGCCATGACCGGATCAGGACGTTGATGGCAATACGGTGACGGTTACTTTCTAAAGGCTCTCCATCATCAAAAATCAAATCTGTCGGCGGCATGGAGGGTTCCCAGTCCGTTTCCGTAGCAGTTTCGGGGCTAGTATTGGCAGTGAGTTACTGACATTTTCCGTTCCCCCCTCTCTCGTATTTCCGAGTTGCTCACGATTATATCCCCAGCCACCCATAGCCGCCTGGGACCACAGCCATGATAAGCCCTACTTATGGCAGCCATGAGAATAAGTGTGGCTCAACCCCTTTACAAACCTTAACCGAGTGTGTCATATTATAGACACGGTAGAAAAACAACTGCCGGATAAGTACCTCGAAAATTCAATACAGCAATCATATCCAACATGACTACTACCATTCAGCAGCGCGAGAGCGCCAACACCTGGGAACGGTTTTGTAGCTGGGTAACATCC
>NZ_PKGG01000471.1:0-1049 GCF_046480465.1 Arthrospira sp. PCC 8006 | reverse complement strand
ATTAGGATATCCCCCTGCAATAGAGCCATGGGAATTTCATACCTGATTGGTATTTACATGGCTAACCACAATTATACTTGGCTCCCCATATAACCTSCCACNCCWCWTGTKWAAAAAAWGCGATCGCACCCTTTCCCAACACTCCCTAAAACCCGCCCCCAATCACCAGTTTAGGCAATCCTAAAAAAACTCTAAAAATCTCAGTTTTTTCTCTTGACAAATACCGGAGCTTGACCTACCATTAAAGAATGGTAAACCGTGCCGACATATATAATGGTTTTTTGAGCCTATAGCTCTGGGTAGTAGGTTGGGTGAAACCCAACAGCGGTGAGATGGTGGTGTTGGGTTCCCCTCCTCCACCCAACCTACTTAAATAGGCTATATAACCTGCCACCCTCATGGTTAAAAAAAGCGATCGCACCCTTTCCCAGAACTCCATAAANCCCGCCCCCAATCACCAGTTTAGGCAATCCTAAAAAAACTCGAAAAATCCCGATTTTTCCCCTTTACAAATACCGGAGCTTGACCTACCATTAAAGAATGGTAAACCGTGCCGACATATATAATGGTTTTTTGAGCCTATAGCTCTGGGTAGTAGGTTGGGTGAAACCCAACAGCGGTGAGATGGTGGTGTTGGGTTCCCCTCCTCCACCCAACCTACTTAAATAGGCTATATAACCTGCCACCCTCATGGTTAAAAAAAGCGATCGCACCCTTTCCYAACACTCCCTAAAACCCGCCCCCAATCACCAGTTTAGGCAATCCTAAAAAAACTCTAAAAATCYCAGTTTTTNCCYCTTGACAAATRCCGGAGCTTGACCTACCATTAAAGAATGGTAAACCGTGCCGACATATATAATGGTTTTTTGAGCCTATAGCTCTGGGTAGTAGGTTGGGTGAAACCCAACAGCGGTGAGATGGTGGTGTTGGGTTCCCCTCCTCCACCCAACCTACTTAAATAGGCTATATAACCTGCCACCCTCATGGTTAAAAAAAGCGATCGCACCCTTTCCCAGAACTCCATAAACCCGCCCCCAATCACCAGTTTA
>NZ_PKGG01000401.1:0-2263 GCF_046480465.1 Arthrospira sp. PCC 8006 | reverse complement strand
GGAGAGTTACTCTCATATCACCTACCCACATAACAGTTTCCKGGTTGAGTTGGAAATGTGGCGGTTTTCAGAAGTCGGAAGTTGGGAGAGTYTCCCGAAAACGGAAAGTCACCAGTTGGGAGAGTTACTCTCATATAACCTACCCACATAACAGTTTTCCNGGTTGACTTAAAAATGTGGCGGTTTTCAGGAGTCGGAAGTTGGGAGAGTCTCCCGAAAAGGGAAAGTCACGAGTTGGGAGGGTTATTCTCATATCACCTACCCACATAACAGTTTCCGGGTTGAGTTGGAAATGTGGCGGTTTTCAGAAGTCGGAAGTTGGGAGAGTTTCCCGAAAACGGAAAGTCACCAGTTGGGAGAGTTACTCAAATATCACCTACCCACATAACAGTTTCCGGGTTGAGTTGGAAATGTGGCGGTTTTCAGGAGTCGGAAGTTGGGAGAGTCTCCCGAAAAGGGAAAGTCACGAGTTGCGAGAGTTTTCCGAAAAGGGAAAGTCACCAGTTGGGAGAGTTACTCTCATATCACCTACCCACATAAGAGTTTCCGGGTTGACTTGAAAATGTGGCGGTTTTCAGAAGTCCGAAATTGGGAGAGTTACTCWAATATCACCTACCCACATAACAGTTTTCCGGTTGAGTTGGAAATGYGGCGGTTTTCAGAAGTCGGAAATTGGGAGAGTYTCCCGAAAAGGGAAAGTCACGAGTTGSGAGAGTTAYYCGAAWAKGGAAAGTNCACCAGTTGGGAGAGTTACTCTCATATAACCTACCCACATAACAGTTTTCCGGTTGACTTAAAAATGTGGCGGTTTTCAGGAGTCGGAAGTTGGGAGAGTTTCCCGAAAACGGAAAGTCACGAGTTGCGAGAGTTACTCTCATATCACCTACCCACATAACAGTTTCCGGGTTGAGTTKRAAAATGTGGCGGTTTTCAGGAGTCSGAARTTGGGAGAGTCTCCCGAAAAGGGAAAGTCACGAGTTGGGAGGGTTATTCTCATATCACCTACCCACATAACAGTTTCCGGGTTGAGTTGGAAATGTGGCGGTTTTCAGAAGTCAGAAGTTGGGAGAGTCTCCCGAAAACGGAAAGTCACGAGTTGGGAGAGTTACTCTCATATAACCTACCCACATAACAGTTTCCGGGTTGAGTTGGAAATGTGGCGGTTTTCAGAAGTCAGAAGTTGGGAGAGTCTCCCGAAAACGGAAAGTCACGAGTTGGGAGAGTTACTCTCATATAACCTACCCACATAACAGTTTTCCGGTTGACTTAAAAATGTGGCGGTTTTCAGAAGTCCGAAATTGGGAGAGTTACTCAAATATCACCTACCCACATAACAGTTTCCGGGTTGAGTTGRAAATGTGGCGGTTTTCAGAAGTCRGAAGTTGGGAGAGTTTCCCGAAAAGGGAAAGTCACSAGTTGGGAGAGTTACTCWCATATCACCTACCCACATAACAGTTTCCGGGTTGAGTTGGAAATGTGGAGGTTTTCAGAAGTCGGAAGTTGGGAGAGTCTCCCGAAAASGGAAAGTCACGAGTTGGGAGAGTTACTCWMATATCACCTACCCACATAACAGTTTCCGGGTTGAGTTGGAAATGTGGCGGTTTTCAGAAGTCGGAAGTTGGGAGAGTTTCCCGAAAAGGGAAAGTCACCAGTTGGGAGAGTTTCCCGAAAAGGGAAAGTCACCAGTTGGGAGAGTTACTCTCATATAACCTACTCACATAACAGTTTCCTGGTTAAGTTGGAAATGCGGCGGTTTTCAGAAGTCGGAAGTTGGGAGAGTTTCCCGAAAAGGGAAAGTCACCAGTTGGGAGAGTTTCCCGAAAAGGGAAAGTCACCAGTTGGGAGAGTTATTCTCATATCACCTACCCACATAACAGTTTCCGGGTTGAGTTGAAAATGTGGAGGTTTTCAGGAGTCAGAAGTTGGGAGAGTYTCCCGAAAASGGAAAGTCACSAGTTGSGAGAGTTTCCCGAAAAGGGAAAGTCACCAGTTGGGAGAGTTACTCAAATATCACCTACCCACATAACAGTTTCCGGGTTGAGTTGAAAATGTGGAGGTTTTCAGGAGTCAGAAGTTGGGAGAGTTTCCCGAAAAGGGAAAGTCACCAGTTGGGAGAGTTACTCTCATATAACCTACTCACATAACAGTTTCCTGGTTAAGTTGGAAATGCGGCGGTTTTCAGAAGTCGGAAGTTGGGAGAGTTTCCCGAAAAGGGAAAGTCACSAGTTGSGAGAGTTTTCCGAAAASGGAAAGTCACCAGTTG
>NZ_PKGG01000262.1:0-6463 GCF_046480465.1 Arthrospira sp. PCC 8006 | reverse complement strand
CCATAAACCCNTCGAGATTTATCGACAAATAGATGGTAAGTACCAATTACAAAGCGGGGAACCCTACTGGCTACCAGAAATCGGTTTAGGAATCGGTAGAACTCAAGCTACAGTAGGTGGTATTGACCGAGAAATCCTGTCTTGGTTTGACCAATACGGGAGACGTTATTTGAGCGCCGAAGAGTTAGCACAGCAGGCTCAATTGGAAGCACAAAAAGAACGTCAGGCGCGTTTAGCAGCTATTGCTCAATTAGACAATATGGGATTGACAGTAGAGCAAATTTCTGTAGCATTGGGGTTATCTATCAATGAGGTGCGTCAGCAGCTTGAGGAATCATAGATTTTAGAAAGTCGGTTTACATTAACTCTCAATTAATGAGGATGTGCCATTTTACTAGGAACCACAACTTGGTCAAATTCTTCCGCCGAAATATAGCCTAATTCGACACAAATCTGCTTTAAGGTCGCATCCTTCTCCAAAGCCAAATGAGCGACTTCTGCGGCTCGGTCATAGCCAATTTTAGGACTTAAAGCAGTTACCAACATTAAAGATTGTTCTAAATAGCTGTTAATTTTACGGTGATTTACCTGTAAACCAACCAACAGAAAATCTGTGAAGTTATTACAACTATCCGCCAAAATATTAACCGATTGTAGCAGGTTAAAAATCATCATTGGCTTAAACACATTTAACTCAAAATGACCCTGGGAACCCGCCATACTAATAGCGGTATCATACCCCATTACCTGAACCGCTACCATAGTCATAGCCTCGCATTGGGTGGGGTTTACTTTTCCCGGCATAATTGAAGAACCCGGTTCATTTTCGGGTAAAATTAATTCGCCTAAACCACAGCGGGGGCCACTCCCTAAAAATCTAATATCATTGGCAATTTTCATCAAAGAACAGGCTAAAGTTTTTAACGCACCACTCGCCATAACTATGGCATCATGAGCCGCCATAGCCGCAAATTTATTGGGTGCTGAAACAAAGGGTAAACAGGTCATTTCGGCAATGTGTTCCGCCACCCTTTCCGCAAACCCAGGCGGCGCATTTAATCCGGTTCCTACAGCGGTTCCACCAATAGCTAATTCATACAAATCAGGTAAAACCATCTCAATGCGTTTTAGGTCGGCATCTAGTTGTGCCACATAGCCGGAAAACTCCTGTCCTAAAGTCAGGGGAACAGCATCTTGTAAATGGGTGCGACCAATTTTGACAATATCGTTAAATTCTGCGGATTTCTGAGCCAGAGCATCTCGCATTTTTCGGACTTTAGGAATTAGGCGCTGATGAAACGCCAAAGCTGCTGCGATGTGCATAGCCGTCGGAAATGTATCGTTAGACGACTGAGACATATTAACATGGTCATTGGGATGAATAGGGTTTTTGCTGCCCATTTTTCCGCCCACAGAAGCGATCGCCCAATTAGCAATCACCTCATTTACATTCATATTACATTGAGTACCGCTTCCAGTCATCCACACCCGCAGGGGGAAATGTTCCGATAACTTACCCTCAATTACCTGTTGCGCCGCCTGTATAATCAATTCTGACAGATCTAGGGGCAGTTTTCCCAACTCTTGATTAGTCAACGCCGCCGCCTTTTTGAGAATACCAAAAGCCGCGATCACCTCTGGGGGGATTAAATCAGTACCAATAGAAAAATAATGAAGCGATCGCTGAGTTTGCGCTCCCCAATAGCGATCGTCGGGGACCTGAATTTCCCCCATGCTATCGCGTTCAACTCGCATATTAGCATCCATATCCTGATTCATCGCCTAAGTTCCCCGTCCATTATCTATTAAAACTGCTTGAGTGCGCGTTGCATAGACCGCGCGTCATCCCTGCGTCGGATCGTCTCTCGCTTGTCGTGCAACTTCTTACCTCGCGCCAGTCCAATCATCACCTTAACCCGTCCCCGTTTCAGATACATTCTCAGAGGAACCAGGGTCAGGCCCTTTTGTTCTACCTGTCCAATCAGCTTATTAATTTCCTTGCGATGTAGCAACAACTTTCGGGTACGGCGCGGATCATGATTAAAGAAATTACTCGTATTCTCATAAGGGGAGATATGAACATTAATCAGCCACACCTCTCCATCCCGCACCAACGCATAACCATCCTGCAAATTAGAACGACCCGCCCGGATCGACTTAACCTCCGTGCCTTTCAGTTCAATTCCGGCTTCGTAGGTATCTAGGATCTCGTACAGATAGCGAGCTTTACGGTTATCGGTGAGGATTTTGTATCCGTTACTGTCTTTACTCATAACTCATCATTGTACCATGAACCAGGGTTAATTGAACAACCTTGTTGTTACCATCATTTTAATGGGACAATAGAAGTTTGAGTTTAGTATACATAGCGAGTTTTTAGCATCCAATGAAGGGAACGATTTGGGAACTGGATTTTTACAGTCGTCCGCTGCGGGACGAAGACGGAAAAAAAGTATGGGAGGTGATTATCTGTGAAACCCCCCTGGATGTGCGATCGCGCCCTGAGTCTCTATTCCGCTATACACAATTTTGTCCCAGTACCCAGGTTAACTCTATCTGGTTGCAGGGAGCTATTGAAGAAGCGATCGCTCAAGCACCATTACCACCATCAAAAATTCGTTTTTTCCGCCGTCCCATGGCGAATATGATCTCTAAAGCTGCTGAAGGGTTAGATATCCCCGCATCAGCTAGTCGTCGCACCTATACACTGTTTCAGTGGCTACAAGAACGCATCGACAAAGTTTATCCCACCTATCCTAACTATCAGGAAGGAACTAACCCCTCAGTGCAGTTTGTCTCCGGTGAACCTCAGCCCCTACCAGATGCACTTCAGGGGGAACAGTGGGCGATCGTTTCTTTAGAAGCCGCCGCCTTTCAAGATATGCCTGAATGGGATATCGGCTTTGGCGAAGCCTTCAGTTTACCCATGATGGGGCTATCTCCCGAAACACTCGTTCCCGGTCTGATTATTTTCTCTACCCGCGCCATACCCCTAGCCGCCTGGATGTCTGGGTTAGAGTTAGCTTTTCTGCGACTCCTGGAAACTCCCCGCCCTAGCCTGATTTTGGAAACCGGGGAAAATGAGAGTTGGATTTTGGCTAACCTCACCGACTCTAAAACCCAGACCGAAGCCCGGAATTTTGAACAAGCCAAGCTCTCCGCTAAAAATGTGCATTTTTTGGCTATTCAGTCTGACCCTAATTCCGAGTCCTTTGCTGGCTTCTGGATGCTTCAGCAGTTAGACTTCTAATCTCATTACCCCGGAGGGGGATGATAATCTTATCGATTATCCCCCCTCCCCTCCCACTCACCCCGAAAACATCCCAACCTCTATACATACAATCTGATTTTTGTCAAGATGCCCATTTTAGGCGATCGCTTTTTCTCCGGGGGTGGGTTTTTCCCCTGGCTGATTTAGCACCCGCCCCTACAGGTGCATCGCTATTTTGAAATTTTAGCCACCAAATATTTTAAACCCCGTAAAAATAGGCGTTTCCGCCTCTTTTTTTGCATATAGACACAATCACCCCTTGGGAGCCATTTCCTACACCATACCAAAACCCCCATCATCTCCTCAATCTTTTGATAGAAGTTATCAATAAAAACTTATTAATTCTTAACATTCTTTGGAAAATCAAAACTATTCGCAGCCATACATTAGCTAAACTTAACTAATTTGCCAAGGCTGGGCCAAGGCTGTCAACTAATTGAGAATCATTAGCTTGAAAAATTAACTTTCATGATATAAACATCTTAAAGAGAGTCATTTGCAATTGGTTCCCAGAGCCATACCCAGAGCCCTATCCATGATTTAAAGGGTTCAGATGCTTACTGGAAAAGGTTTCTAAGTAATTAGACAACCCCAATCTGTAGAAAAACTCTCAATTAATGGTGTAGTGACCCAAGAACTACAGCCATTAACCCATTTTCAGATGTTTTTGCGTTGGTGTGAGATTAGAAATGACAAACAAAATTCTTTGGAAGACCCTCAAGCACAGTCCCAGCTTGGTGGGTGCAGCCCTGCTTCTAAGTGCAGGTTCCGCCTTAGCCACAGAAAAAATAGCCACTAAATTTGACATTACATCTCAAGTAGCTCCCGTAACTACTGAAGACATAGAAGACTCTATCAGCCCAGAGTCTAATCTGGCGATCGCCCATCAATCCGAACCCCCAAGCCAACCCCTAGAATTAGCTCAAACACAGCCAGAAACCGATCCAGAAATCACCATCTTAGGTATCGAGCAAATCAACCAATACAGTGGCTTAGAAGACTCCATGGAACAGGTAACTTCTGTTTCCCAGTTGTCAGACGTGCAACCCACAGACTGGGCATTCCAAGCCCTACAGTCCTTAGTTGAGCGCTATGGCTGTATCGCAGGTTATCCCGACGGAACCTTTAGGGGAAACCGAGCCATGACTCGTTTTGAGTTTGCTGCTGGTTTAAATGCTTGTTTAGAGCGAGTTAATGAACTAATTGCCGCTTCTGTAGCTAATCTCGTAACTCGTGAAGACCTAGCAGTTATCCAACGACTACAGGAAGAATTTGCAGCAGAACTAGCCACTTTAAGGGGTCGCGTATATGCCCTAGAAGCCAGAACCGCCGAATTAGAAGCTAACCAATTCTCAACCACCACCAAACTTAGTGGCGAAGTAGTATTTTGGGCAGGAGATAGCTTTGGCGATCGCTCTCGTCATAATGTAGCAGGGGGACCCTTTGGCCGAGCCAGTGATGACCCCACCCAAACCTATCTCGGCTACCGCAGCCGTCTCAACTTTGATAGCAGCTTTAGCGGTCGAGACAGGCTGAGAATTCGCTTAGAAGCCGTAGACATTCCCAACCTGAGAAGTTTTGGTCTTAATAATACATTAATGGCTCGCACTTCCATTGACGGCAGGAGCAATGGTTTCCGACTAGATGATCTAAACTACCGTTTCCCCGCTTTTGATGGTAAAGCCCGCTTCTGGGTAGGCGCTAATGCTCTGGGAATAGACAATATTCTTGATGTACTCTCACCCCTTGAAAGTGCCTCCGCCGGATCAATTTCTCGGTTTGGACGACGGAACCCCGCCGTATTTCGAGGGCCCGGTGGTGCAGGTGCTGGCGCTAACTTCACCTTTGGTAGTCAACCTCGCTTTAAACTTAATCTAGCTTATTTAGCCGGTAATGCTTCTGATGCTACCCAAAGCAATGGCTTATTTAATGGTAGCAATAGCGCTGGCGCTCAGTTAGTTTATGAACCCAATCGAAACCTCGCTTTTGCCGTCGAGTACGCCCGCAAGTATTTTAGCACTGAAGACGTGAATATTGCTGGCGGCACAGGAAGCTGGATTTCTGAGCGTCCCTTTGGAAACAATGCCACCAGCAGCGATAACTTAGGTTTACAATTTAACTGGCGCGTCCTTGACAAATTCCAGTTAGGTGGCTGGTTTGGTGCTACCTGGGCTCATCAACAAAGAAATGGCAGTGATAGTGCGACAATTCTTAACTGGGCTGTCACTATGGGCTTCCCCGATGCCTTCAGCGAAGGAGATTTGGGTGGTATTATTATCGGAATGCCCCCCAAAGTTACGAACCACGACCGGGGAGCTTTGGAAGACCGCGATACTTCCTTCCATATTGAAGCCTTCTATCGCTATGCCTTCAATGACTACATTTCCATCACTCCCGGCTTCTTTGTCGTCACTAACCCTGATCACAATAGCCACAATGCTAATATTTTCGTAGGGACTCTCAGAACCACTTTCCGTTTCTAGCAGTTTCTCGCTCATTTTCTTAGCCTGGGGGGACGGACTATTCTTGAATTTCTCCTCACCCCCCTAGGCCGTTGACAAATCTATGGCGATCGCCTATTATTATTTAAATGGTTTTCTTTTGCTATACACTTGACTAATTATTCAACATTGCTCACCATAGTAAATGGCTCTAACCATCGTCTAATAACGGATAGAGCCATTTAGGGTAGATTTTTGACTAAATCACAAAATGGGTCGGGGGTTAATCCTAAATTGTCATAGGAAAGCCACCGACCACAATCATCATCGCCTGGGGTTATTTAGCGATCGCATTCATAGGAGAATCAGCCACCTCCGGCGATTCAGAATCCGGTTCTAAGGTAGCCATATCTGGTCCGATTGCAGTCCACCATAAAGCGATCGCCGGAATCACACCAAATAATACGCTTAATAGAGTCGGTAGTAGAAACTTAGGATCTAAAGCCACCACCGTAATTACCGCCCCAAAGCTAAAGTTAGTCAAATACACCAGTAAAGGTAGAGTCAACACAGATCGAGATAAAACAATCGGCTTACTTCTCCATAAAACCGCCGCCACCGTCATAAACACCAAACCCGTCCCCATCCATCCCGTAAGATTACGATAGGGCATTCCGAAAAATTCCCCTACATCTTGAAATTGCCAAAACGGAAAAGGTGCTTGACCAATAGCCGGGTCTAGGACTAAATC
>NZ_PKGG01000040.1:0-31963 GCF_046480465.1 Arthrospira sp. PCC 8006 | reverse complement strand
TGTTATGCAATCTAATGTATGACATAGTTTTGTCCAATCTTTAATCGTGTAGCCGCTATAGTGACCTTGTGTACTACCGGGATAAGGCGGGTCACAATAGAATAGTGTATCAGGTGAATCCCACCTTTCAATACACTTAATAGCATCCTCGCAGGAAATGTAAACCTTTTCCAATCTTTCCAACGCTTCAGATAGCCTAGCTTTTTTAGCTATAAACGTAGCCACCTGACTCCGACCTATCTTTGACGTACTCCATCCTGCATTTAATCTATAACTAAATCCTTGAGTAATATTAATATAATAAGCCCATGCTAGTTCAATATCACTATACTTAGTTGGATTCTTACAAATTATTTTTGCCTTATTATGCTCTGATTGACTATATAATGTAGCTTGAATTTCATTATTAAGTTCAATAGGGTATTATTCTACCGTTACTTAGGTGTTACTCAAAACCATAGCAGGATCCATCAATCTGTAGCCATAAAATAACCCCTAGGGGTTTAGTCTAGGGGTGTTAATTTATGAAAGGTTGACGATTAGATTAATCTATCTGATAGATAACTCTGAGAAATAATTTAGCCTCTGGAGCATCAATATCAACCCCTAACGCTGTTAACCGTTCTATAGCCACGTTCAATGGTATAGGTAACTTAGAAACCCCTTTGAGAACTTCTAAGGTAGCGTCAATGCCTTCTGTCTTGTATTTACCCTCATTGACGATTGTGCTATGTCCCATAAGTCTCGCTCTCAACTCAATAGGCAATCCATACTTTTCACCCAACAGGTTGTACAGTCTACGAAAGGCATATTTTTGAGTTACCGGGCATTTCATAGAGAAAATTGTGTTGGTAAACTTTTTGTCAAAGCCTGACGTTATGGTTTTGGGTTGAACGCCTTTTGTTGGGCTATATTCTGGTAACAACGGCCGTTTCAATTCCAGGAACTCAAACATATCAAAGCTAGGTATTGGTGCAACAATCCTTCCCCCTGTCTTGATGCTAACCTTTCTGCCTTCTGCGTCAGTAAAGTAAACATAGTCACCTAGCACCAAGTAATTGTCTTGATTATCGGGGTCTGATAGTGCTTTGATGATTACGCCATCATCCGTTACATAACGCTTGGTTAAGTTAACGGCTGCAGCTATCTCAGTAGGCCTTAACCCGTACATTACTGCCATACCAGCAACCCACAACCAACTATGGCGGTTATTGCTTATTGTATTGCTTTTAATGGTATAGGCTTCTTGTTTGGCGCTATACCACCAATCCTTAAAGGCATCAATGCTTATCCGTTGTTTCTTTATGAATTGCGTTTGTTTGGGGTTAATAGGTTCAAGCTGTTTAAGCAAGTGTTCTTTGTTAGGTGATTTCTCAGCTATGGCTTTTAAGATGTAATAACGTTCCTTGAAGGTTTTGGAGCCTATTAATTGTTCTCCATTCCGTAGGGGAGTGTACAGCATAGCTTTGAAACTCTCCCAGCTAGGATATTCATCCCAGTTAGGGAACAGCTTGAAATATGTCCCTTTAGTAGACTCGTAAGACGATAAGTCGCTTACGATATCGCGAGAACGTTTCCTTCCTGTGTTGCGGTTGTAACCCGCAAAATACTCGTCCTCAATTTGTTGAAATATTTCTCGATAGGTTATCAGATTATCCTTAATCTGATTTTGCCCTAGGATGGTTTTATCGTACCAATCCCAAAATTCACTAGCGCTGCTAGTAGTTCCCAGGGCTTCAGATACCAACTTAGCTTTCTTAACGCCGTCTAGTACTCCTTCTGGAGTACACTCAAGGTTAGCCGTTTTAGAGCTGCGTTTCCCGGTAGGTGGTTGCTTAAACTGCAATAGTAGGTTGTATCTAGTCCCGGTCTTTTGAAGTTTAAGACTAACCCCCCTGGGACATTCTCCCTTAAACTCCTGATAAGCTTTCAAGAATCTAGCGTAACTCTCGTTATAGTTACCCTTTCCCCCTACAGTAGGGGTATTAGTAGCGTTACTCATTTGTTACTCACTGGTTATCCTACTATGGTTTTGAGTAACACCTAAGTAACGGTAGAATAGGGGTTATAGGCTATGTATTAGGTTCAAATCCGGGTGCCGCCTTTTTTCTGGAAGGATTGATATAAGTGCGATCGGCGTTAACTACCTTAGCCAGGCATCCTACCTGATTACTCAAAAATCAGAATCGAGTCCCTAGCCAGGGTAGATAACTCTATGGCATGATGTCGGTTCTAGTAAGTGGGATCACCAGTGATGTTAGCAGCGGAAACCCACTGATTGGTGTTTTGAAGGCGGAACCAGCGGTTCTCGTTTTTCCTTTCCCTTGTATCCCAATGAGTTGTGCCTACAGTTGTAGCATCAAAAGTGCGACGACTGCCACTGCTTAGAGAGCCGACGACAGAGAAGTTCGTCCCTGGTCCGCTGCGGATATTGAGAGTGGTATCTGCCGCGCCACTGAAGAGTGGATTGCCAGTGATGAAAGAAGCGGAAACCCACTGATTGGTGTTTTGAATACGGAACCAGCGGTTATCATTTCGCTGTTCGCGAGCGTCCCAATGGGTTGTGCCTCGTGCCACAGCGTCAAAAGTGCGACTGTGACCAGGGATCAGAGAGCCAACTATCGAGTTGTTAGTCCCCGGTCCGCTGCGGATATTGAGCGCCCCATCTACAGTACCTCGGAAGGCACTCGTTGAAGGCTGAGTAGGTGCAGTGCTAGATAAAACGCCAGGAACACGGATATAACGATCAGGGTTATTTGCCGTGTAGTCAACTATTCGGTGTAAAGTTCCTGCACCACCACCATCAAAATTATTCCTGTAGTGTGACTCCGAAAGAGTTACCCGCCTTACACCATTTTGCTGGTAAACCCTTTCCACCACAGCGACGTGATTTTGCCCATTTCTCGTCCACTGAGCAATATCACCTGGTTGCGGGTCGCTAACGATACGTGCGCCATTAGATAGCTGTGTATGCCACTGATTAGCATTACCCCGCATTGAGTTTAAAGCTGCAACATTACCTCCTAACTCTTTCACCCGACCATGTGCATACCAAGTACAGTTGCCTTCTGTATGACCACGACCACCAACTAGACTAGAACCAAACATCGATTGAGCAAAAATGTTACCAGTCGTGTAGAACTGAGGACGATTCCTAAAGTAGTTTGCATTTTGTTGGGTCAGTAAAGGAGTACGAGAAGATGACTGCTCTATGAGAGTAGCTTCGCCATTGATCATCACAGTGGCGGTATCATCTACTGCCATTAATGCCTCAAGTTCCCCTGCATCAAACTCCCTGCCTTGGACGACACCGGAAAAAATCGCACCCTCATCTCCAGGTGTATCGGAGATGTTAATCTGCGAGTCGATATAATGTCCTATCTCCTCTAACAGCACTGAGACGATCGCCTCTGGGTTATCAGCATTCTCAGCCACAAACTCACTGGACAGATAAATATTGTTAGTTTCTGCGGCAAAAGCCCCGTTAGCTCCGTTGATATCAGCAGCAGAAACGACCGTAGTCGGTGGGATCTCGAAAGTACCATTAGTCAAGCTATCTGCCAAATCCTGAGCCGCCTCAACATCAAAATCATCTCCAAAAGCAATGCTCATCTGAGAGAGAAACTCTGGGCTGTTGGCAAATTGCTGTAATTGTTCGTAACTATTGGCTAAGGCTATTCCCGTTAATGAATCTACCGACGGGGCGATGTGAGAATCCGTTTCCGCCGGAGTTCTTCCTTGGTCAACGGACATATCCAGAGGGATAACAAGATTATCGCCCGCAACTGATACCAAGGTTGGGAGAACGACCGGATCGGCAACCCCCCCTATGAGCAGTTGATTCGCACCAAAAGACTCTAAAATATCCCCATCACTTCGAGCGATCGCCTTGGGATTCACTCCCAGCAATCCGGTGATTTCTGTAGTATCTGTGTCAACAGAAAACATAAGCAGTTCCTCCGATGGCATTGACAATCTAATTATCGCCGTGGCAGTTGAGGCTCTGGGTTAGAAAATGATCGGGGAAAAAGTTAGTTTTTGTTATATAGGATTTAGCCGCTTTGTGAGAGGAAATCTGAATAAATGGGCAAAAAAATGAGATTTTGGTGAAATTTTCTGGCTCGAAAGCCAGGAAACCATCTATAATAAGTTCATTTTTACCATGTCAGAGTTGGGGAGTATTTGCCATGACTCCAGAAGAGGCTTTTGAGTTTGTCAATCAGAAATATTTAGGCGATCGCCAAGGCAAAAGTATTAGCGACTTGCAAAAACAAATTTTTTGTTTATCTTGGCAGGGCAAAAAATATGACGAAATCGAGACACTGATTAATTTCAATAGAGTTTATATCAGACAAGAAGCAGCCAAATTATGGAAAAGACTAACCGATTTATTTGATAAACCAGTAACCCGCACTAATTTTCGGTTAGTCGTGGAACAGGCCATCAAAGCCGATCGCGATCGCCGCCAATTTGCCTTCCCCCAACAGATGCGAGAATGGTTTGAAATTCTCGATTATGAATTTGATTCGCGCTACAATATTCAAGAAGTAATCGAGGGGAATCGATTTTTTGAGTGGATCATCAAAATCAAGGCCCGCCGGGGATACGATCGCATTCTCGTCCGGGGAGTAGAAGGGGAAGCAGAACTTTCCGATTTTAATGCTTTGCGTCAGTCTGTGGAAAACCAACGCACCAACGAGGGATGGTTAGTCGCTGTCCGTCGAGTCAGTAAAGCCGCCAGAAATGCAGCCCAAAAAAGCCCAAATAAAAACTTATTTTGCTATACATTCGACGAACTTATCGACCAAGAAGCAGATTTTAGTGGCTACTGTCAATGGCTAGAACAGGAAATTCAACGGCGAGGTATCCACCATAAATATGTACCTCTCGCCTGCATAAAAGAGGAAGTTGACCCCCATACCAAGCAAAAATTAGGAGTCAGCCACTACGACGAAGACGATGGCTGGATTGATGGTTATGTTAATAAATGGATTGACGATACAGCCAAAAAACATCTCTCAATTTTAGGGGAATTTGGCACTGGAAAAACTTGGTTTATATTTCATTATGCTGGCAAACAATTACAGCGTTATTTGAAAGCCAAACATAAAGGAGTTGAACGGCCGCGATTACCCATAGTTATTTTATTGCGAGATTATGCCAGTGCCGTTAATATGGAATCGCTGTTTTCTGAGTTCTTTTTCCGGCAACATGAAATCCCCTTGCGAGGGGGTTACTCTGCTTTTGAATGGCTGAACCGCCAGGGCAAATTGTTGGTCATGTTTGATGGCTTTGACGAGATGGCCGCCAAAATTGACCGACAGCGGATGATTAATAACTTTTGGGAATTGGCTCAAACTGTAGTCTCTGGTTCTAAAGTTATTTTGACTTGTCGGACTGAGCATTTTCCCGAAGCCAAAGAAGGGCGCGCTTTGCTGAATGCAGAACTACAGGCTTCCGTCGCCGCATTAACGGGAGAACCGCCACAGTTTGAAGTTCTGGAATTAAAAAAATTTAGTGACCAGCAAATTCGTCAGGCTCTCTCCTTTGAAGCCTCACCCGCGACGGTGGAAAAAGTCATGAATAATCACCAACTTGTCGATTTAGCACGCCGTCCGGTCATGAGTCAGTTAATACTGAAAGCCTTGCCGGATATCGAAGCCGGAAAAGCGATCGATTTAGCCAGAATTTATCTATATGCAGTTACCCGCAAAATGCAGCATGATATACAGAAAAAGCGCACATTTACTTCTCTGGCAGATAAACTTTATTTTCTGTGCGAACTCTCCTGGGAAATGCTATCTAAGAATCGGATGAGTTTAAATTATCGAGAGTTTCCCGATCGCATTCGTCGCTTGTTTGAGTCGGAAGTGCAACAACAAAAGGATTTGGATCACTGGCATTATGACTGACATGATGGGTCAGACTATGTTAATTCGTAATGAAGATGGAGATTATAGTCCGGCTCACCGTTCGTTATTAGAGTTTTTTGTGGCTTATAAGTTTGCTGCTGAATTGGGGATATTGGCTCCCGATTTCGTGGAATTGGCACAGTCACAGTCCCATATAAATCCACAGAAAACTGCTCAAAACTACACTTGGTCTAATTATTTCCGCCGCGAAGTTGATGTTAACGGAGAAGTGATTTCGATTGCACCTCTCAATATGTTTTCTACTGAGTCTTTGGCACATTTGCGAACTACATTTGGGGAAATGCCTCTGGCGAAAGCAGTGCTAGATTTATTATTGCCGATGCTGCGTCCCGTGACAAACACTGATGAGGAAAACTTACAGGATATTTGCGATCGCTTGCGGGAAGTAGTCAAGGCGACACGGCGAAAAACCCTAGAAAAAGTCGGCTATGTTGGTGGCAATGCAATCACCCTGCTTTTGAAAACTGACAAGGCTGCTTTGGAGGGTTGCGATCTCAGTCATGCCGTGATTTTGGGCGCTGATTTTAGGGGTGCTAGTTTGCAGGATGTTAATTTCACTAAAGCCAATTTAACTAACTGTCTTTTTATGGAATCTATGAATATAGTTAGAGCATTAGATTTTACTCGTGATGGTAAACTTTTAGCCACAGGTGATGAATCTGGTAAAATTCATATTTGGCGAGTTGCCGATGGCTCAAAAATTGCCACATTGATAGGGCATCGCCTCAGCATAAAAACCCTAAAATTCCATGAAAATGGGCAAATTCTTGTCAGTGCTAGTTATGATAAAATCGTCAAGTATTGGGATATGGCAAACCATGAATGTTTCCAAAGTGTACTGATAGAGCCTAATTTGTTGTTTGATTCTAACCTGAGTCCAAATATGAAAATATTGGCGAGTGGGAGTGTAGATGGTACAGTACAGTTGTGGGATATTAATAATGGTAAATGTTTGGCGTGTCTCCCCGGACACACCAGTTGGATTAATCGAATGGTTTTCAGTCCAGATAGTCAAATTTTGGCAACCACAAGCAAAGACACAAATATCAAAATTTGGGATGTCGCTAATGCTAAATGCCTGAAAACTTTACAAGACCATGAAGAAGAAGTATGGGGTGTTGCTTTCAGTTCTGATGGTCAAGTCTTAGCTAGTGGGAGTGCTGACGGAACCATTAAACTTTGGCAAATTGCAGATATCAATAACATTTCTGTTGCTGCTAGTATCTCGGCACACGATAGCGATCTCAGAGGATTAGCTTTTAGTCCCAATGGCAAAATACTCGCTAGTGGAAGTGGCGATCTCACGACGAAACTGTGGGACGTGAGCGATATTCATCATCCCCAACTCCTCAATACTTTACAAGAACATACTTCTTGGATAGAGGAACTAGCTTTTACACCAGATGGTAAAATATTAGCTATGTGTGCTGCTGATAAAAAGGTGAGTTTGTGGAATGTGGAAAACATTAATAATATCAAGCTCAACAGCATTTTAGGAGGCTGGTGTAATTGGATACGTTCAGTGGTTTTTAGTCCAGATGGTAAGACATTAGCCAGTGGTAGCGATGATTACTATGTCAGGATTTGGGATATAGAAACAGGTGATATATTAGCCAATTTACGGGGACATAAAGAACGAGTACAATCAGTGGCTTTTAGTCCAGATGGTCAAACGATCGCTAGTGCTAGTCGAGATTTTACCGTCAGGTGTTGGAGTGTTGAGCATCATAAATGTTTGAGTACATTAATCACACACACAAACCATTTATATACCGTTGCTTTTAGTTACGATCATCAATTGTTAGTCAGTGCCGGGGATGACCGAACTATTAAGTTATGGGATGTGAGACCCACCCCCAAGTTAATCAATGAAATTAAACATTATCCTTGCAAAATATTTACAGTTGCCTTTAGTCCTGATAGTCAAAAAATAGCGGTGGGTGGCAGTGATAATATTGTCCAAGTTTGGGACATTAATTTTCAGCAAACTTCCCTAAAATTTCGCGGACATCAGGGAGAGATAATCTCAGTTAATTTTAGTCCTAATGGGGAACTACTGGCGAGCAGTAGTAATGATAATACGGTGCGTTTATGGGATGTTAAAACTCAAGAATGTCTGGCAATTTTTCCAGGTCAACAAGTTTGGACTTACCTGATTTCATTTAGTCCAGACGGTCAACTATTGGCGAGTGGAGGAGAAAACAATACGGTGCGTTTGTGGGATGTGAGGACCCATGAATGTTATGCTACTTTTAACGGACATCAAAGCTGGGTGCTGGCGGTAGCTTTTAGCCCCGATGGTGAAACCTTGGCCAGTAGCAGTGCGGATGAGACAATTAAACTTTGGAATGTCCCAAGGCGAGAATGTCTCAAAACTTTGAGAGTACCCAGACTTTACGAAAGGGCGAATATCTGCGGGGTAAAAGGTTTGAGTGATGCCCAAAAAGGTAGTCTTAAAGTATTGGGGGCGATCGCCGAATAACTGACGTTAATTGTTGTCCATTGGGTTGGGTTCCCACGCTGAGGGGTCAGAGTTTGATGGGGCGGTGTTGTCAAGCAGACTAGGAAATTGTGCGCTTCTAGCTAGGACCAGGTGGAGCATGGTATAGTACGCCTTGCTAAGGATTAAGGTATGTTATAGCGGTTCGGTGGATTAGTGAGGTACTTTTCAAAGCCCCTCTCCCCTCTTGGGAGAGGGGTTTGGGGTGAGGGCCGTACCTTATGGATATGAAAAACGCTATAACTGAAATTATCCTAAAATTAATTATTGCCGGAACAGCATTAAGATCAACATTTCCGGCTTTACCATTATAAATTGTCGAATTGACAGCACATTTTATGACGAATCATCAGCCAAATACCCATGCAACGGATAACCCCATACCTATAGGAGTCCTAGGGTTTGGTGGTTTAGGGCAAGCGGCGGCTAGGGTATTAACCCCTAAACAAGAAATGCGCTGGGTAGCAGCAGCAGATCAAAAGGGCTATATCTATTCGCCGGAAGGACTAGATCCAGACCTGTGCATCAGGACATATCGCGATCGCGGTTCTGTAGCAGACATAGAACCAGGCGGAACCCACAGCACCCAGAGTATTATCGACTTAATTAACCATGCTCCCTTGGTCAAAGGTTACTTTTTGGCGCTGCCTAATTTACCGAATACGTTTATGGCTTCGGTAGCCCAAGCCTTTATTAACTCGGGTTGGCAGGGAGTTCTAGTCGATGCCCTCAAGCGTACCAGTGCGGTGGAACAACTCCTAGAACTTCAGGAAGAGTTAAAAGCGGCTGGCATTACCTATATGACAGGTTGTGGCGCTACTCCGGGTTTACTGACGGCGGCGGCGGCGATCGCTGCCCAAAGTTATGCAGAAATTCACAGCGTTAACATCACCTTTGGGGTAGGTATAGCTAACTGGGAAGCCTACAGAGCTACTATCAGGGAAGATATTGCCCACCTTCCTGGTTATAACGTAGAAACAGCTAGGGCGATGACAGATGCGGAAGTAGAAGCACTATTAGACAAAACTAATGGTTTGCTGAAACTGGAGGACATGGAACACGCGGACGATATTATGTTGGAATTGGCGGGTATTTGTTCTCGCGATCGCGTTACTGTTGGCGGAATTGTCGATACCCGTAACCCCAAAAAACCCCTGAGTACCAATGTGCAAGTCACGGGTCGCACCTTCGAGGGGAAAATCTCCACCCACACCTTTACTCTGGGTGATGAAACTAGCATGGCTGCCAATGTCTGCGGTCCAGCTTTTGGCTACTTAAAAGCCGGGGTAAAATTGCACCAAAGGGGCATTTATGGACTGTTCACTGCCGCCGAAGTTATGCCGCAGTTTGTTCGTTAAGCCTCGACAGCAACAGCCGATAAAAAGCTCCCTGCCTACTGCTTCACGGTTTGATAGAATGGGAGCCAGGCTTCTGCCTATCATCAGTAAAGGGAGAAATTGAATGAGTCTAAATGTGGTTACCCTTGTGGGACGAGCCGGAGCTGATCCGGATGTCAAATATTTTGGTGCGACCCGTTAGATGGAAAAGCTGCCCAGTTGGGTAGCGTGCCATCTGCGTAGACTAAGACAAATGCGGTCACAGGTCTATGATAACTGGGTGTCTGGGTAGGTGAGGGTCTCACCAATTCCTACCGTCGTGATGCAGACGAAGCGACACCCCCACCGGAGAGACTGACTATCAATCTGGTGAAGCGGGGTGTAACGGAGGTAATTGTCAACCCATGGCGAAATCCCTTCTAGCTGAGATGAGTATGAGTAAGGTTAACTGAATCCACGTCTGAACCGTCGTTATTGATGACAGCCTACATGGGTTATGGGCTGGGCCAAAAGGCAAGGATAAGGGCTGGGCAACTCGAAATTTGACCCGGAGCATCCCCTAAGAAACCCGGCGGATAGTGGAACTCTAACCTCATCGTAAAGCAGACACTCGGAACGGGGTAATCTGGCGTATATCTCTCGGACAGGTCGATAACCGAGTAGGCGGTCAAGCTGCATGATGGCGCTGGAAAAGATTGACTCAGAAGCAAAGGCCTTTAGGAAACTAGAGGATAAGCCCACGGAGTCACGGTTACTTGGAGATGGATAATCAAGTGAGAGTTAATAAGCTATGAACACGGTAAAACCGATGTATGGATGGGAGACAATGAACTGGGCGAAAGTTCAGCGGGATGTCTTGAAGCTCCAAAAGAGAATCTATCGAGCCTCGAAACGTGGCGATGTCAAGGCTGTTCGTAAGTTGCAAAGGTTGTTGACTAATTCCAGGGATGCCAAAATCCTGGCGCTGCGGGAAGTTATCCCGGAAAATGGTAGCCAAAAGACGGGGGGAGTTGATGGGGTGAAAAGACTCAGGAATCAGGAGAAGCTAGATTTAGCTAACTGCCTAAAACTGGGAAGGAAAACCCAAGGACTCCGCCGGGTGTCGATACCTGAACCAGGAAGGGACGAAAAGCGTGCCGTTGGTATCCTAATGATGATGGAAAAAGCTAAACAAGGGCTGGTGAAGCTGGCACTTGAACCGGAATGGGAGGCAAGGTTTGACCGGAATTCCTACGGGTTCCGCCCCCGACGGTCTGCTCAAGATGCGATCGCAGCAATTTTCAATGGCATGAAGGAAGATCATAAATATGTCCTAGATGCACATATTGAGAAATGCTTTGAGGGAATTTACCATCAGAAGCTACTAGCCAAACTAAATACCTACCCTACACTCAGGCGAGAAATCAAAGCCTGGTTGAAATCTGGGGTAATGGACGGAAAGGAATTGTTCCCGACGGAGACTGATACACGCCAAGGGGGATTGATGCCACTATTGGCAAATATCGCCCTTGACGGCTTGGAAAGTCTCTTAGAGGATAAATTCCAGGGTGGAGTAGCTAACTGTGGCAATGGGAAAGCCACAGTGGTCAGATATGCTGATGATTTGGTGGTATTGGACGGGGAACTTGAGGTTATCCTGGCAGCCAAGGAGACTATAGAAGTCTGGTTGATGGAAATGGGGTTAAAACTCAAGGACGGTAACACCCGCATTACTCACACCTTCATAGAACATGAGGGAAATATAGGCTGGGATTTTCTGGGGTACAATATCCGACAATATCCCACAAGGGAAAAGCGATCGCTCGCGACCGGAAACACGGAGCGGAAAAGAGGCTTTCAAACTATCATCAAACCCAGTCAAGGGGCAATAAAACGCCACTTACAGAAAGTAGATGAGATCATCAGAAGCCACAAAAACTCAAGTCAAGAACAACTGATCAATGCACTAAACCCAATCATTAGAGGGTGGTCGTCATATTACTCGACTGTGAGTAGTAAGGGAATCTTTGGTAAAATTGACAGTATTTTGTTCCACAAATTGAGAGGATGGGCTTTCTTTAGAAGGAATCGAAATCAGAACAAAACTGATGTGATATCGAGTTACTGGGGAGTCAACCAAGGCATCGGATGGAAATTTATCACACCAGATCACAAATACTGTCTGGAAAAACATAGCCAAACTATGCTCGAACGGCAGGTTAAAGTCAAAGGGGAAAAAAGCCCGTTTGATGAAGATTACGTTTATGGGAGTGGGCGGCTATGGAACTATCCGGGAAAATGCCACTAATGCTATCTAAGTTTATACAGTAGATAATGTGAGAGAAGGTGATAACTCACATTGATGGTAATTGAGCCAAGAACAAACTGGAGAACTTAGAACTGTTACACGGACACTGCCATGATATCAGAGACGCTAGAGGTATCTATATAATGACTGAGTAACTGAGGAGCCGTGTGAGGGGAAACTTTCACGCACGGTTCTGGATCAGAGGTAGGAAAGGTGACTTTCTTATCGACTGTAATAGTCAGGATCAGTAAAATGTCGATTGACTTTAGCTGTCAGGCGCAGAAGTCGCAACAGCGATAAACCAGACTGGTTTAATTTAGACATTTGGGATAAGACGGCTGAAATTGCTGCCAACTATGTCCGTAAGGGCAGTTTGATTGGAGTGAAGGGAACATTAAAGATTGATACATGGACTGACCGCAATACGGGTGTACCACGCTCGATTCCGGTGATTGTGGTCGATCAACTTGATCTACTAGGATCTCGTCAGGATAATCAGGCATCTGGTGTTCCTGAGAATTATGATGAGTTCTAGGGGTATGATCTGGTAGTCGGGTTGATAACATGGTTAAAATCCGACTACTAGGGGAGTACCACCCCTGATGTGTTGCACTATGAAAGTTTATTTTTGTTGTGAGTTCACCAGAATTAGATCGGATTTTGCATGAGTACAGATCTGGACAAATAGCCTTTGAACAGGGTCGATATCGCCAATCGGTGCTACATTTGGAAACAGCGAGAGATGCAGTGGAGGCTAACTCTGGGTTGGGTGGCGAAGTCCAGATTTGGCTAGTGACGGCCTATGAAGCCCTAGGGGAAAGACAAAAGGCGATCGCTCTTTGTAAAACCCTCAAATTTCATCCCAGCCTAGAAACTAGGAAACAGTCGCGGCGCTTGCTAGAAATTTTGGAAGCACCGAAACTCTATAGGGGTTCAGAAGGGTTAATCGAAATTCCCGATCTGAGTAACTTAGGAGAAAATGCCGATAAGTTTCCTGTAGCATCATCAAGCCGAGAAAATTCTGCTAAAGCAGATCAACTCAATTCTCAATCACCAGACCCAGACATTGACCTAACTCAGGTTAATACTAAAGATAATCAATTTTTGTGGGTGGCTCTGATTTTCCTGGGGTTGACAGTAACTAGCTTACTGTTTGCGAACAGTTGAGACGACAATGGTCTAAATCCCCTAATGCACGGAATCACTCGTAGTGTAACAATAGTATGGAAACGGAAACTCCAGACCTAGAAAGCATTAAGCGCCAGTTAATGAGTATTAGACGACCGAAAAAACCTAAGATGCTGGTAGTAGACGATGAACCAGATAATTTGGATCTGCTATATCGTACTTTTCGGAGAGATTTTAGCGTTTTTAAAGCGGAAAGCGGGATCCGCGCCCTAGAAATTCTCTCTCAGGAAGGCGAGGTGGCGGTGATCATATCTGATCAACGGATGCCAGAAATGAAGGGGACTGAATTTCTCAGTAAAACTGTACCTCAGTTCCCTAACACGGTGCGGATTATTCTTACCGGGTTTACAGATATTGAAGACTTGGTGGACGCGATTAATTCCGGCCAGGTGTATAAATACATTACTAAGCCTTGGGACCCGAATGAGTTAAAAACGGTGGTTCAACGAGCGGCGGAAACCTATGAACTGCTGAAACTGCGGACGGAGCAACTATGCCGAGCCAACAGCCAGATTCAACTGTTGAGTGATATTATAGGCATGGCACTCAAGGCGACGGAGATAGAGGAAACTCTACGGGCGATCGCTAAGGCTATTGGAGAACAGATCGAGGCTGATGGGGTGATTCTGCAAGTGGTTTCCTCAGATAGTTTGGCTACCACGGCCGGAGCCTATGGTATCGTGGAGGATGTGAAGGGTTGGCTGGCTGATGATCAGATTGTCAGTGAAGCGATCGCCACGAAAGTCGCCCAGGGTGAAATCAATATTCCCAATAACTCAGCTCTGGCGGGAAGCGATCGCTATAAAAGCGCCAATATCCAAGCTCACCTGTGTACCCCCATTATCGATCGCAATCAAGTGGTCGCCGTGTTTTCCCTCCAATGGCAAAAACCCTGTCAACTGTCCCCAGATGACCTGTATACGGTTAGGTTGGTGGCTCAGGAAATGGCTCTAGTTCTATCTCGCTTACATCAATCAACTTAAAATATGAAGCCAGATAGAAGTCAAGAACATATCCAAAACCTGTTTAACCGTATTGCTCCGGTCTATGACCAGATGAACGACTGGCTAAGTTTTGGGAGTCATCGCATTTGGAAACAAATGGCGGTCAACTGGAGCGGCGCTCGTCCCGGTCATATAGGCTTAGATCTATGTTGCGGGACTGGTGACTTAACTAGACTTTTGGCTCTCAAGGTCGGTGGCTCAGGACAAGTGGTTGGGGTGGATTTTTCCCGGCAACTGCTGGCCATTGCTGGCGATCGCCAACCACCCTTTACCCTATCCCCGGCTCCCATTACTTGGGTAGAAGCAGATGTACTAGATCTTCCCTTTGGGGATCATCATTTTGACTGTGCTACCATGGGTTATGGTTTGCGTAATGTGCTAGACATTCCCCGCAGCCTAAAAGAACTCCATCGCGTCCTGAAACCCGGTGGGACGGCGGCGATTTTAGATTTTCACCGTCCTGAGAATGGCTTTAAAACCTTTCAACAATGGTATCTCGATCGCGTTGTTGTTCCAGTAGCTAATACTTTCGGACTAAAGGCTGAGTACGCCTACCTTAATCCTAGCCTAGAAAAATTCCCCACAGGTCCCGAACAGGTCGCCCTAGCAAAGGAAGCTAATTTTAGTCGGGCTACTCACTATGCGATCGCAGGGGGTATGATGGGAGTATTGGTTCTTGAATCAGGGGGGTGATGAGCTAAAACATCGCGATCGCACCAACCACCCTAATTCAGAAAGGCGAATAGAAAAGGCAATTCGTCAGTTGTCCTAGTTAGCTGGGATTTGCAGAAATGTTGTGGCACAATGGTCAATTTATCTCAAGCATCGATTTTTATTGTTCCCCCAGTTTTGGGGGGAATTATCGGCTACTTTACCAATGACCTAGCCATAAAAATGCTATTCCGTCCCTATAAAGCCAAAAAGGTCGGAAAGTTTCAGCTTCCCTTTACTCCCGGTTTAATTCCCCGCAACCAAGAAAGGCTGGCTCAAAGGGTTTCTGATACTATTATGCAGTCCCTGCTGACACCGGAGGAACTCCAGAAAGTTGCGCGCCGCCTATTAAAAACCGAACGCATTGAAGCGACGATTTTATGGTTATTACAACTGGCGCTGGCTCAGGTAAAAGCTGATACTGAACAGAAAACGGCGAAAATTTTAGCAGGTATTCTGAGGGATTTTTTAGGGGAATCTTTACCTAGGATATTGCGGGTTATGGCGCGGCGGGAAGATTTTTTAGAGCCTCAGCTAAACCAGATTTTTGATCAAGTAATGTTGGAGTTCCAACTCAGTGACCAACAGGCTCAACAACTGTCAGAATGGCTATTAGAGCGAGTAATTCCCCCAGAAATTATCCGACTGACTTTAATTGATTTTCTGACCGATCGCAATATTTCGATTATTGATGAAGGCTTCCGGGAACAAAGCACGGGAACCTATTGGGTAGTGGCTAATATTTTCGGTCTCCGCACGACTTTAACCCGGTTAAGAACTTTTTGTCTGGATGAAAAAGAAGAAACTAATCGCCGACTGGAAAAACTGTTAACTTCTCTGGGAGTTAGGGAGCGATTTAAGGAGTGGTTGCAAAATCTTTCAATGCAAAATTTGCCGCTGTCTACGGTGCGACAATTACGCAAAACTCTCCGGGATACTGTGCGAGAATACGTCCAAGAACAGGGTATTGATTTAATTCAAGGGTTAACTAAATCTATTGATTGGGAAAGGGTTTCCGCGTTAATTTTAAGGCGGCTGCAAACTTCCCCAGTGATTAATAATTCCCTAGGATTAGTTAGTCAAGAGTTGGCGATGGTTTTGGAACGCTACCTAGAAGAAGACTTAGAGAAATTGGTGGCTAAGGCGATTCCAATTTTGAATCTTGATGGAGTGATTATTGAACGGGTAATGGCTACTTCTCCACAGCAGTTAGAAGTAGCAGTTAATGGCATTGTGAAAAGTGAATTACAGGGAATAGTTAATCTAGGTGGTATTTTGGGTGTAATAGTTGGCTCACTACAAACGGTAATTTTGCTATTGCGTTAAAGTAACATCCCGGCGACGCAAGCGGTCATAAAACAAGCGATAGAACCAGCAATCATGGCTCGGAATCCTAATTGGGCGAGGTCGGCTTGTCTTTGGGGTGCGATCGCTGAAATTCCGCCTATTTGAATGGCGATCGAACCAATATTAGCAAATCCACAAAGGGCGTATGTAGCAATTAAAATCCCCCGGGGACTAATGGTGGGTTCAGTAGTACCTACAACATTAGCATTTTCGATTAATTGTTTGAGGTCTAAATAAGCAATAAATTCATTAACAATAATCTTTTTACCCAGTAACACGCCGACGGTGGCGCAGTCGGACCAAGGTACACCCATTAACCAAGCCACGGGAGCAAAGATAAAAGAAAATAGCCATTCCAAGGAAAGTTGGGGTAATCCTATCCCGGCTCCTAACCATCCTAACACGCCATTAACTAGGGCTAATAATCCTAAAAAAGCAATCAGCATGGCGGCGACATTTAGGGCTAATTTCATGCCTTCAGTGGCTCCGGTGGCGGCGGCATCAATGGCATTAGCAGAAGTGGGTTTTACTTCGATTTTTACCTGTCCGGCGGTGGGGGAAGGCTCGGTTTCAGGATAGAATATTTTGGAAATGGCTAAACTAGCCGGGGCGGACATTACGGAAGCGGCAATTAAATGTTCTGCGGGAACACCAAAGGAAATATAAGCGGCTAATACTCCGCCGGCGACGGTGGCAAATCCCCCGGTCATCATGGCATGGATTTCCGATCGCGTCATGGTGGCAATATAGGGTTTAATTAATAAGGGAGCCTCGGTTTGTCCGACGAAAATATTGGCGGAACAGGAGAGGGTTTCTGAACCGGAAGTTTTGAGGGTTTTCATCATTAGCCATGCTACCCATTCGACTACTTTCTGTAAGATGCCATAGTGATATAAAATGGTGATGAATGAGGAAAAAAAGACAATGGTCGGCAAGACCTTAAAGGCGATGAAATGCTGCTCAAAATCGTCTCCGAATACAAATTGGGCTCCCGCATCGGAAAAGTTGAGAAACTGGGTTACAGCAGCGCCTAGGGCTTGGAAAATGGCGAATCCTATGGCGGTTTTCAGAATCACAATGGCAAATAAAATTTGCAGGGCAATGCCCCATAAAACGGTGGGCCAGCGAATTTGCTGACGATCGCGCGAAAATAAATAGGCGACCAGTACAAATACTACAAGTCCGAAGGCGGAAATTGCCCGTTCCATTGGCTGTTTTTAAGTTAGGGTGAGCTTGAGTTGGGCGATCGCAGATAACAAGTTGGTCAAGGAGTATGTAACAATAGAGGGTTAGCACTATCAACGCCTGGATAAGGCGAAAGTTCCATGTCTCGACCCATAGTTGCCATTATCGGCCGCCCTAATGTCGGTAAGTCTACCCTGGTAAACCGTCTTACACAAACCCAAGATGCGATCGTTCATGATCAACCGGGGATGACCCGCGATCGCACCTATCGTTCCGCCTATTGGCAGGATCGAGAGTTTATCGTAGTAGATACGGGAGGGTTAGTCTTTGATGATGATACCGAGTTTGTTCCGCTAATTAGAGAACAAGCCTTGATGGCTTTGGCGGAAGCGACAGCAGCTATTTTGGTGGTGGATGGACAAACAGGACCGACGGGAGGGGATGAGGCGATCGCTAGTTGGCTGCGACAACAAAAGGTTCCGATCCTCTTAGCAGTTAATAAATGTGAATCCCCTACCCAGGGACTGACTCAGGCGGCGCAATTTTGGGAATTGGGTTTGGGAACTCCTTTTCCGATTTCTAGCATTCATGGTAACGGTACGGGGGAACTGCTGGATACTTTGATTGAACATTTACCAAGTTCAACAGAGGATGACGACAACGAAGAATTGCGAGTGGCAATTGTGGGCCGTCCGAATGTGGGTAAGTCTAGCCTATTAAATACCTTTTTGGGTCAGGAAAGGGCGATCGTTAGTCCAATTTCTGGGACTACCCGTGATGCGATCGATACCATCGTAGAACATAATGGCAATACCTATCGCCTAGTAGATACGGCGGGGATCCGCCGGAAAAAGCACGTTGAGTATGGGGCGGAGTTTTTTGGGATTAACCGGGCTTTTAAGGCGATCCGACGGGCTGATGTGGTGTTGTTTGTGATTGATGCTGTGGAAGGAGTCACAGACCAAGATCAAAAATTGGCGGGTCGTATTGCTGATGACGGGCGCGCCTGTGTGATTGTGGTAAATAAATGGGATGCGGTGGAAAAGGATAGTTACACGATCCTAGAGTATGAAAAAGTCATGCGATCGCGATTGTATTTTCTCGATTGGGCAGATATGATTTTTGTCAGCGCTATGACCGGACAGCGGGTCGAGAAAATTTTTAAATTGGTGGACAAAGCCGCCGAAGAAAATCGCCGCCGAGTCTCTACAGCCGTAATTAATGAAGTCATCGAAGAAGCAGTCCGTTGGCATTCTCCACCCACCAGTCGCCAAGGACGACAGGGCAAAATCTACTATGGAACTCAAGTTACCTCCGGTCCGCCAACTATTGTCTTGTTTGTGAATGACCCAAAACGTTTTGGGGATAACTATCGGCGCTATATGGAAAGCCAGTTTCGTCAACAGTTGGGATTTGCTGGCACTCCCATTAGACTATTATGGCGGGGTAAAGCTATGCGGGAAGTAGAGAGAGGTTCCGCTAACCGCGCGACTAAGGTTTGACTGCTGAACAGTTGCGCCGATTTGCCATTGATCCCGCCAACTATCGTTAATTGTTGAGAAAATGGACTTACTGCGATCGCTACCTATCGGTTTATACTTAGAACAACCGATTACTTGGCTTCATCGCCTTGATTCCCGGATTAAGCTAGTCTGGTTGATGAGCTTTCTCATTGCGCCGATTCTCTCCAATGCCGTTTGGCGGTTGGGGTTGGTGGTGCTGTTGATGGTGATTACCCTAGTGGCAGCAATTCCATTCCGGGTTTGGAAGCGACAAATGGGCTGGCTATTAACTTTCTGTAGTTTATTGTTGATAGTAAGTGCTATCCTACCTGACGGGTTGAGTGTTAGCCATCAACCCCGTCTCCCTACAGATGAGATAGCTTTTGAAATGCAAAGTCTTGGGAGAGTGGGAGAGGACCTCGAAAATGCCACAACTATGGCTGATTCGGTGACTGATACAGGGGGTTTACCTCAACCTACGGCCTATCGTTATATTCTGCTGTCGGCGGGTCCGTTAACTATTACCCGCTATTCCCTGGATCTGGGTGTTAGGATTAGTACCTTGCTGTTTACCCTGGTGTACAGCACTAATCTATATCTACTGACTACGGCTTCTGAGGAAATCGCTGTGGGGATCGAAAGCGTGATGAAACCATTGCGAAGGTTGAAAATTCCGGTGACGGAAATCGCCCTGACCCTGACTCTCTCCCTGCGTTTCTTTCCCCTGGTACTTGAGGAAATTCAGAACCTATATAGATCTGTGCGTACTAGGGCGATCAACTGGAAAAAACTGGGCTGGCGCAGGGCGACTCAAATTTGGCTATTGGTGGCAGAAAGACTCCTGGAAAATTTATTATTGAGAGCAGAACAAATTGCTAATGCCATGAAAGTCAGAGGCTTTACCAGTCCTAACCAACATCGGGTTGAGTGGCATCAACTTAAAATTAATTGGTGGGATTGGATCGCCCTATTCGCCTTAACTATATTTTGGGGTATGCGTTTGGTTTGGGGTTGGGAATCTTAACATCAATGCTTTTTCCCCGTTTCCCGGCACAAGGTGCTATGACTTGAAAAGTGCGCCCGAGAGTGTCAAGATAAATCGGCTGATTATTTGATTCTGGGATATGTCTGTGATGGGCGGGCCCGAATAGCAGAGTAACACCAGGTAATTGCCTTTTTTATAAGTTAGTGCTTGCTGATGCGTGAGGCGGAATGACAACAGAAACTTACATGAACCATCCCAACTTTGGCTTACTTTTTAAAGTGTGCCCAGTTGAAGATAATCAGGAATTATTTACTACCCTTTACGCCCAACGCCTCTTTTTCTTGGTGACTCAATCACCGGCTGGCTTGAAGTTTGAACCGATAAGCCGCTCGGATGCCAAGATGTTAGTAGAAATTCGCTTGCGAATGTTACGACGCACTGGCCAAATGGAGCCTTATCAAAAACTGCAAATAATTCATCAGCAGACCTTTCTATAGCTTGACTAACCTACTATGACTGATTCGATCGCTGAAAGAATTGCCCAAATTCGGGCTGCTATTCCTCCAGAGGTGCGACTGGTGGCTGTGACTAAAACGGTTTCGGTGTCGGCTATGCGCTTGGCTTATGAAGCCGGAGTTAGGGATTTTGGCGAAAATCGTGTTCAGGAAGCAGAGGCGAAACAATCTCAATTGCAGGATCTCACGGACATTAACTGGCACTTGATTGGTCATCTACAAAGCAATAAGGCGGCGACGGCGATCGCTCATTTTGATTGGATTCACTCGGTTGATAGTTTGAAATTAGCCCAAAGACTCGATCGCCTGGCCACAGAACAGTCTCGCTGTCCTCGGATCTGCCTACAGGTGAAAATCCTCCCAGACCCCAACAAATATGGTTGGACTGTCCCGGAGTTGCTGGCTGATTTACCCCAGCTTAATGTCTGTGAGTCCCTAAATATTCAGGGTCTAATGACAATTCCCCCCCAAGGCTTGACCGAAAACGAAACGCGATCGGTTTTTGAACAAACCCGCCAGTTAGCCGCTCAAATTGAGGGGCAAAATTGGTCTAATATCAAAATGCAAGAGTTGTCTATGGGTATGTCAGGGGACTATTTACTAGCCGTAGAAGCAGGGGCTACTATGATTAGACCGGGACAAACTATATTCGGTCCCAGGAATATCTAAGGCGATCGGGTCGGAGTCTACCTGATGCACTATCAATAGGGGGGATGAGGAACTTTCGGGTTAAACTTTAATCATCTGCCTTTGTGTTAGGGGAGGAAATGTCTAAAAAAAATTATGACAATCAGCCCCCACTGGGTAGGTTAGATCGGTATCTTTAGAGCAGTTGATCAACAATCAGGGCGATCGCATAAATTTAGTTGACCCTATGCTTTACGGTACAAAGCCTGTGTATCCTAGCACTGGTTACAGTCTGGGTTAATGCAGGTAGTAAATCTCAAAATGTCAATGGTGACTTTTTGTGGTAGTTTTATGGAGCGCAGTAAGCCGTGAATACACTGTTTAGCAAACTTAGAGATTTCGTAGGACTCAATGAATCCGTTGAGTACGATTACGAATACGATGAAATGGAAGGGGAGCAATACCAGACGACCATGTATCAAGCCCCTCAACCACAGGCTGCTCCCCTCATGTCAGAGGAAGAACGTCGTGGGTCTCGTCGCCCCCGTGAACGCGCGGTGGCGACGGTCGGAGGTGGTAATATGACATCTGAATCAGTAACAATGGGTTCACCAGCTATGAATAATGTAATTGGAATGCCAGGAGCGCTCAACGGAATTTCGGAAGTGATGGTTATGGAACCTCGCACTTTTGAAGAAATGCCGGCTGCTATCCGCGCCCTGAAGGAACGCAAGTCTGTAGTTCTGAATTTGACTATGATGGACCCAGACCAGGCTCAGAGAGCTGTAGATTTCGTCGCTGGTGGCACCTATGCCCTCGACGGTCATCAGGAACGCATTGGAGAAAGCATTTTTCTGTTTACTCCCAGTTGTGTTCAGGTTAGAACTCAAGGTGGCGTGGCTAATGAGGTTCCCGGTGTGCGCCCCCGCGTGAGTTCCAGCACTTCCGCGCCTTGGCAGCCAGAAAAGGTTCAGGCGATGCAGTAGTTGGCAGTGATGCAGATACGACGGGACAGGGGGAGATGTTTGGCAATTGACAAGTTAATGCTTCTCCCCTCATCCTGAGCCCAAATAGCGCGATGGATGGACGGATGAGTGAGTTTAAATTGGGATTGATTGGCGGCGGGGTCATGGGAGAGGCTTTGCTGTCGGGTCTGTTGGCGAAGCGGATTTATGCCCCGGAAATGGTGATGGTTAGTGACCCTTCTGGCGATCGCCGTGAGTTTTTATCTCAAAAATATGGGGTTGGGGTAACATCTGATAATCGGGAAGTTGCCGCAGCTACTGAGGTGGTTTTGCTGGCTGTGAAACCTCAGATTTTTGACTGGGTGGCCGACGATTTAGAAGGACTGCTAAAGCCGGGTACTATAATCATCTCAATTTTGGCAGGTGTTACCCTGTTTAAGTTGGAGAGAGCTTTTCGGGAATCTCCCGTAATTAGAGTAATGCCAAATACTCCCGCTACGGTAGGAGCCGGAGTTAGCGCTTTGGCTGCTGGTAGTTCCGTGGAACCTACACAGATTAAACGCGCTACGGAGATTTTAGCAGCAGTTGGGGATGTGGTGCAAGTTCCAGAATATTTGATGGACGCGGTAACGGGTTTATCGGGTTCTGGTCCTGGATATGTGGCGATTATGATTGAGGCTTTGACTGATGGAGGAGTGGCGGCTGGACTTCCTAGAGCGATCGCCTCAAAGTTGGCTCTGGATACCGTTTGGGGAACCGCTCAACTGTTGCGGGAATCTCAATTACACCCAGCCGAATTAAAGGATCGCGTCACCAGTCCAGGCGGTACAACTATCGCCGGAATTGCCGAACTAGAGGCGGCGGGTTTTCGATCAGCTTTAATTAAAGCGGTGAAAGCCGCAGGCGATCGCTCCCGGGAATTAGGGAGTTAGGGGGTCGGGTCTGCTGAGAGTTTTTGACCAATACGGGGTTCTGTACCCTGTAAAATCCGGTCAATATTGCTACGATGTCGCCAAATCACATAAGTTCCGGCGGCGATCGCAAAAATCTGGTAGGGAAGGGGTTGTCCGGTCATAATCATTAAAGCAGCGATCGTGATAGCCCCAGCAATAGAACTTAAAGATACAATGCGGGTAATGGCTAAAACCACCCCAAATGCAATTAATGTAGCCAAAGCCAGGAGCCAATTGAGAGCAAATAAAATCCCCAAACTGGTAGCCACAGATTTACCGCCCTTAAAGCCTATCCATATAGACATTGTATGGCCGAATACTGCGATTAAGCCAGATAATGTGGCGATCGAGTAGGCCAAAACTTCCGGGGAGTCAATCCCAGCCAGAGTCGCAATTTCGCGGGTTTGAGTGAGGGAATACACCCAGAAAACCATAGAAATAGCAGCGACACCCTTCAAAATATCCACTGCTAAAACCATCACCGCCGGCAGTTTACCACAGCTTCTTAATACATTAGTTGCCCCAGTTGAACCCGAACCCACCTCCCGGATATCAACACCATAAAACCAAAGAGCGATCGCATATCCAGTAGGAATTGACCCCAGTAGATAAGCCGCCACCAAGATCACCCCATTCAAAATCAACCAATTAACCATACTTAATCAAATTTCCTGCATCCATCGACAATTTAGCAACCGAATCCGACTAACCTATATCAACCGCTCTCAAAACCTATCTAAGGTTGACTGAGCCGCCGCCTGCGGGTCAGGAGCAAAAGCCAACCAGAGAGGAAACTGGAGCAACGAGAGGCTAATTTTCTCCTCTGTATCATCAATAATAATAAACGGAAGGCGACCGTCATTAACCAATCTGTCAGCCTTTTGAGCCAACAATTCCGGGTCTTCAAATAATCCCAACCCGCGCTCAGGTCCAAAATCACGGCGGTCAATTCCTAAACAGTCTTGAAGTCCTCGCCGCCACTCTCCCAGGCGTTCTGGACTATTTGCCAAGACCAAAGTCCCCAAACGTCTGTCATAGAGACTTCTGAGAATTGATACAGTCGCCGAAGCCACCAGAATATTTTGCAGACGGCTTCCCATAGTCCGCAACGCACCGCGTCCACCTTGGTTAAAGAACCAATTAGAAACCTGTTTAGCGTGGATAGGCTCAAAAGTGCGGCGCAACTGCCAAGGGGGGCCATAATAGTCAGGATTACTGCGGTATTGGTCAATAATCTGACGAATTTGTTGAGTTTGTTCAGCAAAAGCCGACTTAGTAAATTGAGTATTAGGCTGAGTTTCAGCCACCGACTCCACCGACTGACTTCTGGGAGTGGAATTAGCAGCAGGGGGAGCGATCGGTTCTTCTGGGATTAACTCAAGCTGTTCTGCTGTAGCCGCCAGGTCTTGAAGACTACCAACCAAATAATCTTTAAAGCCTTGAACTCGGATAGCCAAATCCTGAGAAACCCCAGCAAAAGTAGTTCGCATTTCTTGCTCAATGCGTTCTCGGCGACGTTCGAGTTTTTCGACTTCCACTTGTAGAGTCTGTCTCCTCGCCTCCAACTGGCTGAGGGCTTCAGAAACCAGGTTTCCCATAGATTGAGTTAGGGCGGTTTGTTCCTGCTGTAATTTTGCCTTAGTGAGCTGAAGTTGGACAATTTCCTGCCTCAAATCTTCAGCCTGACGCTTGAGGTAATCTATAGGCTCTTCCGGGGACTGAGAGCCTGTGGTTAAATTAGGTTCAAGTGGTGATGATTCAGGTTGAGAATTCAATGGTTGTACTCGCTCTGGGTTCAAACTAGGGTAAGGTAGGGTGCGTCAGGCCTACCATATATCGATAATTATCGGATTCTACCATACCCCGGCTATATGAATCCCACCCGAATAATTTTCGCCAGAGACCCCCATCTCGGTACCATCGTGCGATCGCCTCCCGTAGGGTGCGTCAGAACCAGGCTATATAAATCCCAGGGGATAATTCCGTGCTGACGCACCATAGAGGCTATATAAATCCCAGGGGATAATTCCGTGCTCACGCACCATAGAGGCTATATAAATCCCAGGGGATAATTCCGTGCTCACGCACCATAGAGGCTATATAAATCCCAGGGGATAATTCCGTGCTCACGCACCATAGAGGCTATATAAATCCCAGGGGATAATTCCGTGCTACCTGTTCAATTATCGGGTATGGTGCGTCAGAAATGAATGTTCCGGTGTTGATTTTAATTCTCGGAGTCTGACGCACCCTACTGATGGATCTTTAAATCAATGCTCCGGTCTTGATTTCAATGATGGTGCGATCGCCTCCCGTAGCCTCCCGTAGSSTCCCGTAGGGTGCGGTAGGGTGCGGTAGGGTGCGATCGCCTCCCGTAGGGTGCGTCAGAACCAGGCTATATAAATCCCAGGGGATAATTCCGTGCTCACGCACCATAGAGGCTATATAAATCCCAGGGGATAATTCCGTGCTCACGCACCATAGAGGCTATATAAATCCCAGSGGATAATTCCGTGCTGACGCACCATAGAGGCTATATAAATCCCAGGGGATARTTYSGTGCTACCTGTTCAATTATCGGGTATGGTGCGTCAGAAATGAATGTTCCGGTGTTGATTTTAATTCTCGGAGTCTGACGCACCCTACTGATGGATCTTTAAATCAATGCTCCGGTCTTGATTTCAATGATGGTGCGATCGCCTCCCGTAGGGTGCGTCAGAACCAGGCTATATAAATCCCAGGGGATAATTCCGTGCTCACGCACCATAGAGGCTATATAAATCCCAGGGGATAATTCCGTGCTCACGCACCATAGAGGCTATATAAATCCCAGGGGATAATTCCGTGCTCACGCACCATAGAGGCTATATAAATCCCAGGGGATAATTCCGTGCTACCTGTTCAATTATCGGGTATGGTGCGTCAGAAATGAATKTTCCGGTGTTGATTTTAATTCTCGGAGTCTGACGMACCCTACTGATGGATCTTTAAATCAATGCTCCGGTCTTGATTTCAATGATGGTGCGATCGCCTCCCGTAGCCTCCCGTAGGGTGCGGTAGGGTGCGGTAGGGTGCGGTAGGGTGCGGTAGGGTGCGGTAGGGTGCGGTAGGGTGCGTCAGAACCAGGCTATATAAATCCCAGGGGATAATTCCGTGCTSACGCACCATAGAGGCTATATAAATCCCAGGGGATAATTCCGTGCTGACGCACCATAGAGGCTATATAAATCCCAGGGGATAATTCCGTGCTCACGCACCATAGAGGCTATATTGATTATTTGGAAGTGCTGACTGTTGAGGGTTCTTTGGTCAAGAACAATTCCCGGATTTGTTCAGCAATTTGGGAACTTGTCAGACCCAGATCAACTTTAGATTGATCAGGTGTAGCATGATCCACCAATTGGTCAGGAATGCCGAACCGCTTAACAGGTACTAAAACATCATGATCTAGTAGTGCTTCGGCTACTGCGGAACCAAAACCTCCCATGATGCAACCTTCTTCGAGGGTGACGACTTTACCGATTTTTTGGGCTAAGGGTACAATCAGCTCTGTGTCTAGGGGTTTGACAAATCTGGCATTAACCACAGTTGCATCAATGCCGTGTTCACTGAGAATCTCAGCTACCTGCATAGCGCTGTGAACCATTGTGCCATAGCCGAGTAGTAGGATATCATCACCTTGGCGGAGGATTTCACCTTTACCGATCGCAATAGGTTCCCAGCCTTCTTCCATAAGGGGAACCCCATGACCGGAACCACGGGGGTAGCGCATAGCGATCGCCCCAGAAGTGTGATTAATACCAGTTACCAGCATTCGCTGTAATTCGGCTTCATCTTTAGGAGCCATAATGGTCATATTGGGGAGACAGCGCAGATAAGCGATATCATACATTCCCTGGTGAGTGGGACCATCTACCCCAACAATACCGGCGCGGTCCAAACAGAAGAAAACCGGCAAGTTTTGGATACAGACATCATGGATAATCTGATCATAGGCTCGTTGTAGGAAAGTCGAGTAAATCGCCACCACCGGACGCATTCCCTCACAGGCTAAACCCGCCGCCAGAGTAACCGCGTGTTGTTCAGCAATACCCACATCAATATATTGTTGGGGGAGTTTAGCTTGTAGTTTATCCAAACCTGTGCCTGTTGCCATGGCAGCGGTGATACCCAAAATTTTAGGGTTATCTTCGGCCAGCTTAATTAAGGTATCTGCAAATACTTTAGAATAACTGGGAGGCTTGGGTTTGTTGGAGGGAATAGCTTTCCCGGTGGCGAGGTTAAAGGGTGATTGAGCGTGATAGCCTACTTGGTCTTTTTCAGCGATCGCATAACCCTTACCCTTAACTGTGGAGACATGAACCATAACCGGGCCTTTAATTTCATGGGCTTGTTGGAAAGTCTCGATCAAATCCTCCAAGTTGTGACCATCCACAGGTCCGATATAGGTAAAACCCAACTCCTCAATAATAGCCCCCAATTTCGGCACAGCTAACCGTTTCATCCCTTCTTTAAGGCGTTCCATCTCCGGGGTAAAATTCTCACCGACAAAGGGAATTTGTTTAAACTGTTCCCGCAGATTATCTTTCAAAAATTGCACGGGGGGGCTCAGGCGCATTTTATTCAAATAACGGGGAATCGCGCCCACATTGGGGGAAATCGACATTTCGTTATCATTGAGAACCACCATCAAATTAGTGTTAGGTAGATGACCCGCGTGGTTAATAGCTTCCAAAGCCATCCCCCCTGTCATCGCCCCATCACCAATAATTGCCACCACCTTATAGTTATCGCCCTGCATATCCCTAGCCAAAGCCATCCCCAAGGCGGCTGAGATGCTTGTAGAGGCGTGTCCAGCTCCAAAATGGTCAAAACGACTCTCGCACCGTTTTAGGTAGCCTGCGACCCCATCTTTTTGGCGCAGAGTATTAAAATTGTTGTAGCGTCCAGTAATCATTTTATGGGGATAGGCTTGGTGTCCGACATCCCAAATGACTTTATCTCGGTCTAGGTCTAGGGTTTGGTAAAGTCCTAGGGTTAGTTCGACCACTCCCAAACCTGGTCCCAAATGACCTCCAGTAGCTGCTACGGTTTCTAGGTGCTTTTCACGGATTTGTTGAGCCACTTCTTCCAATTCATGGATAGACAAACCGTGGAGTTGATTGGGATGGGTCAGTTCACTTAGATGCATAGTTGAAAATACTGATCCTAAAAATAAATTAACAATCGGGCTTGTCTGAACATGATAGCCCAGTCTTGACGTTGATGCTGAACTTTAGTAGTAGTCGGGGGGGTTATGGGGACTGGTGCAAATAGAGTCCCGCGCGGGAACCCACCCACACCAGCGGTGAGAGTAGGGGGGATGGTTTTTGGCTCTCGGTAATTTTTTCGGCTTAACTGCTGTTAGTATGGCTGTGCAGTTATTGCCAGGGAAACCACCTCATCCTAAGCCTTTCCCAGAAGCTGAGGGAGTTTCTGTATCGATCGCCAATTCTTGATGAGTTTGTGGCTCCCCAACAGGCATATTTTCGATTTCCCAGACTTTCAGGAGAATCAGATATTCATAAAAGGCTTGTAGAGTACACCAGGCGAGTCCAGGTTGACCGTCGAGGAAGCCTCCCAGGATAAAATACATATAGACAAACCGAATCATGGGTCGAAATGGTAGGCGCAGGGATAAATCTTTCAAGGCGTKTCGCCTTTCCACCTCTGTTTTCCCCCAAAATAGGTGATTCCAGTTTACTGTACCCGATCGCAATTGTTTAACAGTTTCGTGGGCTTCATCTGTAGAATAACGGTTGTGCTTTTCTATCCATCGTGCCATGCCTTTACTGTTGGTATAGTGAGGATAGGTTTCTTTGAGGAAGCTGGTAGGACCGTCACAGACTTCTCTCTCGGTGTGACCATAATCGGTAAACCAGACGCGCTGCTTATCAAATAGACGCATCTGATAGCGGGGGTATTGGGTGCTGCGGCGAATCCAGCGCCCCATAAACATGACCCTTTCCGCTGCATAATAACCTATATAGCCGTCGGTATTTTGGGTTTGCTGTTGACACTCGGCGAATAGTTCGGGGGTCATGCGTTCATCGGATTCGAGAATATAGGCCCACTGATATTTAGTGGTTACTTCCCGCAGCATCCAAGTCCGTTGGCGACCGTGACTTTCAAACTTATGTTGAAGTACGCGGACGGGGTACTGTTGAGCAATTTCTACGGTGCGATCGCTACTAAAGGAATCGACTACAATTATATCATCACATTGACTGGCTGACTCAATGCAGGCGGCAATATCAATTTCATCATTGCAAGTCAGAATATATATCGAAAACATTAGCTTCAGTGTTTTAGGGATATAAATTGGCAAAAAAAAGGAATATTTGATGCACCATAAATTTCGCTCATCGGTGAGACAAAAAAGGTGGCTCCATGCAGTTAAATACACCTAGGATTGGGTTTAATTTACATCCTTTGGAGCCATAATTATCTCGCGGTTAGCTATTTTATCCAGGGTTAGAAGATGGTTTACGACGACCTTTATTTAAGAGACCCAAACCTTTTAAACCAGTCCAGCCCAAGGCTATATAACCGATCGCCAATAGCAAACTACTCATCCCAGTTTGGAGGCTAGATTTGAGCGATCGCGTTTTGGCTTCATCCTCTAGTTCTTGTTGGCGTTGACGAATTTGGGTGAGTAATTGCACAGGTAGGGAGTCGGCTTGTTGTTCCAAGAACTCATCAAGGACGGCTGGATTAGTTTTAGCTTCCTCAAGAACTTGTAGAATTTGTGGGGGAAGGTTTCCTTCCGCAATCACCTGATTTAATTGTTCCTCGTCTTGTATTAAGCCAGTTAACTGGGCTCGGAGTTGCACTTTTCGCTGTTCAATCTCCTGTTGAAATTGCTGACTTCCTAACTGGCTTTCCAGTTGAGTTTCTGCTTGCGCGGCTTGCTGACTAATCTCTGATAAAGCATCTCGGCGAGCCAAACGGGTATTATTAAGGTGCATGGGAAAAATCAGCAAGTACAGCAACCCTAGTAAACTGGCGAGGATACCAACCCACAATCTTAGGTCGGCGATATTTTTACGAGATTTGGGAGCATTTCCGAGGACACTATCCATCCAATACCCCATTAAAACGAGAGCCATTCCTACCAGGGGAACTACGCCTCGGTCAACTAAGCTGCTAGCAGTTTGGATTAACCAACCTCTATCGGTTAGGTTGGGGGGGAATAATAGGACTAAATAATCGACTAGGGCTGACAGAATCAGGATTAGCCCAACTAATTTGATGCTAGAAGAGGCTTGGAAGGAAAATTGACGGTTTGTTGTTGATGTCATAGGACGGTTAAGGATACTCTAAGTTTGTCTACAGCCAAGATAACAGTTCCGGCTAGTATGTAACTACTGTCATATTTGCCAAGATGGGGGAATTGTTTATTGATTAGCTGCGGTTGAGTAGTGGTTAATGATATCAAAGAAAGGAGAGACAATCATGATTGAGGGCGTTTATTCTGTGGAAGAACTAGGGGAGGCGATCGCCTATAACCCTGAGCAATGGCGACCTCTAGTTTTTAGCAATGGCTGTTTTGACTTGATTCATGCTGGACATATTCGCTACCTGACCCAAGCCAAAAGTTTAGGGCGATCGCTGGTGGTCGGTCTCAATAGCGATCGATCTGTTCGCCTGATTAAACCCCACTCGGCTGGATATCCTCCCCGTCCTATTATACCAGAATTACAGCGAGCCGAAGTTCTCAGCCACTTAAAACCCGTAGATGCAGTGGTGATTTTTCCAGAAAGCACTGCTAGGGCGATTATTGAACAGTTACAACCTGATATCTATGTTAAGGGTGGTGATTACACCATTGACACCCTACCGGAAGCGCCCACGGTTCAAAGCTATGGCGGCAAGATTGTCCTAATTGCGGTGGAAATGCCTACTTCTACCAGTGGGATTATTAATCGGATTTTGCACCATCATACCCCACCCAATTTGGGCATGAATCCCTAACTCTAGGGTCGCAAAAGGTGATGGCTATTAACTACCCCATTGACCACTGGCGGACCTCTATCAACTTCGACCCTGAGAAAATCAACACACCAGTTAGCTTTCCCTCCCCTGGCGCTTAATTGGTAGGGTCTGACACAGTAACACAACCAACCCAGTGGAATCGCTCGGATTTCGTTTCCGTCCCCTTGCGCTTAATTGGTAGGGTCTGACCTGGGAGAATATGGCGCTTACCAGTGGGGAGTCTTCCCCCTGTTTCCGTCCCCTTGCGCTTAATTGGTAGGGTCTGACTTCAAATCCAAAAAAGCACTCTAAGACGACATTCGATAAGTTTCCGTCCCCTTGCGCTTAATTGGTAGGGTCTGACCTGGGAGAGTATGGGGCTTACCAGTGGGGAGTTTACCCCCTGTTTCCGTCCCCTTGCGCTTAATTGGTAGGGTCTGACGCCAAGCCGGCTATCCAACGACAGCTATTCTGTGCGTGGTTGAAGCGTTTCCGTCCCCTTGCGCTTAATTGGTAGGGTCTGACWGCTGATMGGGAGTGGGTAAAATCCTCCGGGGACACTAAGTTTCCGTCCCCTTGCGCTTAATTGGTAGGGTCTGACCAGGCACGATGGCAAATAAAAATAGGGTTCGGAGAACCGGAGTTTCCGTCCCCTTGCGCTTAATTGGTAGGGTCTGACAGGGAGAAGAGGGAGAGCCAGGGACCGATATAATCTGCGGAGAGTTTCCGTCCCCTTGCGCTTAATTGGTAGGGTCTGACAGGATTGTATGTCAGTGAGGACATACTTTCAAAATTAAACTCGTTTCCGTCCCCTTGCGCTTAATTGGTAGGGTCTGACCAATCTGTAGAATTACCACCATCGTTTTTAAATATATCTTTGTTTCCGTCCCCTTGCGCTTAATTGGTAGGGT
>NZ_PKGG01000282.1:0-5611 GCF_046480465.1 Arthrospira sp. PCC 8006 | reverse complement strand
CACCCCTAGGGTTTACAGTCCGCACCACCGAAAACTACTGGCAAACATTGCTGATCAAACATCCCGATATTACCCATTTTGAAACTGAAATTCAGCAAACCCTGAATCAACCCGATGCCATTCACCAAAGTCAGCGCGATATTAACGTTTTGCTATTTTATCGCACCATCAAAGCACAAAGATGGCTAGTTGCTGTTGCTCGGCGTTTAAATGGCGAGGGTTACTTGATTACCGCTTACCAAACTGATGCAATAAAAAACGGAGCGAAATTATGGCCCAAATAAAAGTATTTTACGAACCCGAAACCGAACTTTTAACCATTTTTTGGAAATCTCCCCGTCCCAATCAAATTGCGACCGAACTTGAGAACGATATTATCCTGTTTAAAGATGGAGATACCCATGAACCCATTGGCATCGAAGTCTTGTCCTATCGTCCTGGAGATGATCGCATCAGTGGCATCTCCCTAGAACTCGGTCAACAAAATCTTGTTAATACCTGAAAAAAATCAACCGAACTCACATCCAAGCAAAAATCGCATTTCTCACCGACGAACCCCTAGAAGCGCCGTTAAAAGGCTTTCCCCCCAATCAACCGAATCTGATATCTGCTATTGAAACCTGGGTAGAGGAGATTTGAGAAACAGAGTTTTTAACCCCTTAATAAACTTCGTCATGGCTGCCGAAATCAACAAAAATAGCCTTGTTATCTTCTGTAAGATAAAATAATACTCTCACGTCGTAATCTACAGTGAAACTCCATAAATCCTTCAGTTTTCCTGATAGCTTATGGGTTCTTAAGCTCGGATCGTAAGGGTCTGACGTAAATATTTCTAGTTTTTGCCAAAATTTTGACTCTAAGTTTTCATTCCCTTTAAGCATTTTTTGTAAAGCCCGTTTAAAAGCCGAACTGAAACTAACTTCCATGATTATTCATCAATCAGTTGTTTCAATTCGTCAATCTGGTTAGAAAACTTGAGGTTTCCTTGTTGTTGTTCTTTCTGGGCTGCTTGGAAACTCTCATAAATCTTATCGCGACGTTCTTCACGGAGATACTGCTGCAACAATGATTGAATTTCTTCTTTTTCATTAGTAGAAAGACTTTTAATTCCTTCAACTATATCATTAAATGTCATCATTGACGAAGCCTCACGGTACTCAATCACCTTTAATGATATTCTACTTCACCACTTAGCGGCACCCCCCACCACACCCCATCCTGAGACACCCCATGTCCCGACGAAGACCCCCCGGAACCCAAAACCCCCGCCCAACTGCGCCGCGCCCTCAAACCACTGCAACGCCGCCAACTCCTCCCCCACCGCGCCCTCCTCCTCACGGACTGTGAACATCCCACCCCAGAAGCGATCGCCTTTTGCCAAAAACTGACCGGGGTAATTGCGTTCCGGAAGCGTCTGGGTAGGAGAATCGCATTTCTCACCTCAGAACCCCTAGAAGCGCCGTTAAAAGGCTTTCCCCCCAATCAACCGAATCTGATATCGGCGATCGAAACCTGGTTAGGGGAGATTTAAGTAACTGGGGTTCTGCCTGAAACTTAGGATAAAATTGGAATTGACCTTGAAACCTGATTTTGGGTAACGAAGCGGACTGAACTGTTATGAATACCCTAGCTCAAGAAATTCTCAAAAACTTTGATGAGTTGCCGAAGACAGAACAACAGGCGATCGCAGCAGAAATACTCAAGCGAGTTATCAATTTTGACGTTCCCCCTTTGACCGATGAGGATTTAGTCCTCAATGCAGAAGAACTATTTTTAGCCTTAGATGAGCAAGAAGCAGATTATGAGTAGTCCTAACCGGGGAGAAGTCTGGCTTGTCGATTTAGGTTACACCGCCAAGGTTAGGCCCTGTCTTGTGGTGAGTATTCCTGCCCTCATGCAGGATAGAGCATTAACAACATTGATTCCCCACACCACCAGTCCTAGAGGTTCACGTTTTGAAGTTGAGATTAAAACCCGGTTTCTCAAACCCGGAGTTTTCGACGTACAAAACCTGATTACCATTCCTCATGCAAAACTTCTGAAAAAATTAGGTGAATTAGATCCAGAGCAGTTGTCACAAATTGAAACAATTTTACGCTTATGGTTAGACTTAGAAAGCACGGATACTGAACCCAAAACATAGCCTCTCTCGCAGAGGAAAATCCCCCGGAACCCGCCACCCCTCCGGAAATGCGATCGCCACCTCAAAACCCTAAAACGCGCCCCACCTCCTCCCCCACGGAGCCATCCTCTTCGGCGGCGAATTTCCACCCGGACTCAACCCACCCCAAAAGCGATCGCCTTTTGCCAAAAACTGACGGGGGTAATTGCGATCCGGAAGCGTCTGGGTAGGAGAATCGCATTTCTCACCGACGACCCCCTAGAAGCGCCGTTAAAAGGCTTTCCCCCCAATCAACGGAATCTGATATCGGCGTTCCGGAAGCGTCTGGGTAGGAGAATCGAAACCTGGTTAGGGGAGATTTGAGGATTGGCATTTTTTAGGTTAGAATAGGGTTAGAGGAGAGTTGATAATTAATTATTGTCAGGTCGAAAGCGTAAACTATTAAGGCTGGTTGCCGTTGCAATTGTCTCAAAATCACGGTCATTATGAATTAAGATCAACTGATGTGCGATCGCCAGTTGAGCAATACAACAATCAATACTACTTCTAACCGTTAATCCCTGTCGTTGTAAATCGTAATAAATTCGGGCAGCCGCGACCCAAGTATTAGGAGTTGGTTCGATATAGTCTTGGTCTTGCAGATAGGTTTATAATAACCTCCACTCCCGTTCATCTCGGCAACCTTGCAACAGTTCCATTTGAGTAAATCGGCTCAAAAAAATGGGTTGCTCCTTAATAATTTCTGATAAAGATTGACCAACTGTACCAGTCTTGTCTCGGAAAACAGCAATCCAAACTGATGTATCAATCAAAAACATTCCGGTTTAACCGTAAGGCTTTATAGTCGTAATCTGTTGAGAATTGAATCTGTCCACTCAAATCGAGTAAATTTCGTTTTTTGCGGTTTTTGACTAACTCGGATAAAGCCAAGTTAATTAATTCTTGTTCTGTCTGAATATTGGTTAAGCGCAATCCTTCTTTCACCAATTCTTCATTGAGTTCGATGGACTTTTTCATCGCTAGTGGTTGATTTTATGTTCAGATTTATTGTCGTGCCGATTTACTTATATTAACATTTTTCTGACTCAATGTCCCCCTGATTTGGAAAATCACTTGTACCGAGGAAGACCTCGCCGGAAATGCGATCGCCACCTCAAAACCCTAAAACGCGCCCCACCTCCTCCCCCACCGTGCCATCCTCTTCGGTAGCGAAACCGTTTCCACCCCGACCCAACCCACCCCAGAAGCGATCGCTTCGGCGTTGACCTAGGAGAGCACGATTTCTCACCTCAGAATCCCTAGAAGCGCCGTTAAAAGGCTTTCCGCCGAATCAAGGGAATCTGATATAGGCGTTCCGGAAGTGTCTGGGTAGGAGAATCGAAACCTGGTTAGAGGAGATTTAAGCAGCCAAGAAACCCGGTTTCTGACCCTTAGCACCAAAATTAGCTAAAATGTCAACAACCCCTAGCCCCCAACTCAAAAATGACTCAAACTCTTGATATCACCGGACTCACCCCAGAACAAATCGAGCAAATTCACAAGATGATAGAAACTTTTAAAACTATTAATCAACAGCAGAAACAATCAACCCGAGAAAATATCTCAGAATCAGACTTGAATTCCTTGTTTTTTGCCAGCGAAATTCTCCAGCCCTTTAATCGGACGATGCTTTATGGCAGGGGAAGCTAAACGAATTTATCTGGATACGAATATCCTCGCTTATGTTGCTAATACCAAAGCCCCTCAACACAAAGCCGCTTTAGAAATATTTAGACCCACCGAAAGGGAAATTTTGTGTGTCTCATCGCAGGTTTTAGCGGAATTTTACTCCTATATTACTAATCCCGCTATTTTAGCCACGCCTTTACAGCCAACGGAAGCAATTATCCGCATTAACCGGATTTGTCAGATGCCCCATATCTGTCTACTTTCAACTCCGGTGGATTTGTTTGAACGTTGGATCGGTTTATTGGCAGAAAGACCTGTAAGCAATGGAGGTGTTTTTGATTTACTGCACATTGGGATTATGTTAGCCCATGATGTTACCACAATCTACACTTTTAACATCAAAGACTTTTCTTGGTGTTCTCAAATTGAGGCGATCGCTCCGAGTCACCGTTAATCAACCCACCACAGAAGCGATCGCTTCGGCGTTGACCTAGGAGAATCGCCTTTTGTCTGACGGGGGTAATTGCCGTTAAAAGGGTTTCCGCCTAATCAACCGAATCTGATATAGTAGTCCTAAATCAGTCGTGGAAGACGATGGCGGCCCCTTTCTCGTTGGCGGCCCAGAACATCCGAGGGGATATCGGGTGAGGTACAAATCATTTAGGATGGCTATATCCGCCATTGAAACCGGGTTAGGGAAGATTTGAGCATCCAAAACTGTTAAAATATTAGCAAACCCTAGCCTTCAGCTAAAACATGGAATCAATTGTTAAATTTATTGTTTCTACTCCCCTAGGGTTCACCGTCCGCACCACCGAAAGCTACTGGCAAACATTGCTTATCAAGCATCCTGATATTACTGATTATGAAACTGAAATTCAGCAAACCCTTAATCAACCCGATGCCATTTACCAAAGTCAGCGCGATATTGATGTCTTGCTATTTTATCGCACCCTCAAAGCCAAAAGGTGGCTGGTTGCCGTTGCACGGCGTTTAAATGGAGAGGGTTACTTGATTACAGCTTACCAAACTGATGCCATCAAAACACCGAGCAAAATTATGGCTCAAATAAAAGTCTTTTACGAACCAGAAACCGAGCTGTTAACCATTTTTTGGCAATCTCCCCGCCCTAACCAAATTGCTACGGAACTTGGGAACGATATTATCCTTTTCAAAGATGGAGACACCAATGAACCCATTGGCATTGAAGTGTTATCCTACCGCCCTCGAGATGATCGCATTAGTGGCATCTCCCTAGAACTCGGCCAACAAAACCTTATTAAAACCTAAAAAAATCCACTGCACTCAAATCTGAGCGAAAATTACCTCACCTCAGAACCCCTAGAAGCCCCCTTAAAAGGCTTTCCCCCCAATCAACGGAATCTGATATCTGCCATTGAAACCTGGTTAGGGGAGATTTGAGCAGCCAAGAAACCGGGTTTATCCCTGAAACTTGAGATCAAATCAAAACTATACCAGCCCAACCATTGTCCAAATCACCATAACCCAATTTATGATGACACTTACAGAATTGCTCCCCGCCATCGAGCAACTGTCACCCATTGACAAAATTAAACTAATTGTGCGAGACGTTCAGGCATGAAATAGGGTTGAAATACCTGAAATAACCGCCTGGTGGGGACTTCAACCCCTTGGTTGAATATAAGGAGCGCACTCCTGACCATCCTCATAACTGTTTATATGTCCCAACATTCGGTATAGAAATATACCAAATAAGGCAGGGAACCCAAGGTCAAAACGAACTAACTCATACAAATTCCTATAGGAAGCCCAGAAATGGATAAGTAAAGTTAGGAAATT
>NZ_PKGG01000481.1:0-939 GCF_046480465.1 Arthrospira sp. PCC 8006 | reverse complement strand
GACGGAAGAATACACCAGCAAAACCTGTACTCACTGTGGTCATGTGCATTCCCAGCTAGGTGGCTCAAAAGTGTTCCGATGTCCTGAGTGTGGGTTCACTCTACCCAGGGACTGGAACGGTGCTTTTGGAATCTTTCTAAAAGCTTTGCGGGATACCGCCTCTGTTACCTTAACGGGTAATAGTGCTATCGTCGCATTGTCAGGCAATAGCCGGATAAATGTCGCGTAAATGTATCAGACTGAGCCTCTGGTGATTTGGGAAGGCAATCGTAGGGGGTTGTCGCGATCGCACCTCCGCCCGGTTTCTGTTCGCGATGTGTCCCCCTCTCGATTGCCCGAACAACAAACTGATGTAAGGTCGATCGCGCCTCTTTACTTCCGGTGAAACTGCTACGAGTGTCAGCCTTTCCAGATTGCACTTGAGTAGCGCCCAACCCGCACAACTGCCGGAATCGTCCCATGGCTTTAGACTTGGGAAGGCATTTAAACATCTCATCAAAGGGTACGATCCGAGTGAGTAGCCAGCCCCGTTCGCGGGAACCAAAACCGAACTTATCAAACACCCGGTGGTAACAATCAAACTTCAGGGTAGTGCAGCCTAACATCTCCTGCTCTACCATCGCCTCCGACTGATGCCACATACAAATCTGTTGGGCTAGTCGGGCAGTCACTTCACTGATACCAGTTCCTTCACCCGCCGCGATCGCTTTCGCGTATTCATTGTCAAACTTGGTTTTAACCGCTTTGGGAATTTCCCAACTATAGCACTAGTCAATACGGTTAGGACGCAGCCTTGAGAACAGAATCCATGGCATCATAGAGAGAATCAAACTGCTCACGTGCAATGGCGAATGCGGGCTTTCAACCACGACCAACATTTCTCTATCTTGTTGAGGTCTGGCGAATAAGGTGGTAGATAGAGCAAACGGCATTGAGCCG
>NZ_PKGG01000059.1:0-26562 GCF_046480465.1 Arthrospira sp. PCC 8006 | reverse complement strand
TAGCTCACCCGAGATTGCCAATCCACTCATCTCGTTCCTTAAAGATAGACGACAGAGCAACAGGCTGGCGTTCACCTGTGGGTGTCATAACCCCATTAACGTAGGTCTAATCCTGGACCTGCATCGATCATCTCCTTTGAGGAGTAATTTCCAGCAGGATCCGGAAATTACCCGATTTTATGCAAGAGTGCTGGAGGTTGACAAGTCTACCGAAACGCTGATATCATCAAGATATACTTTTTTATAATCGTAATTTTTGTTAAATTATTAAAATTAAAAATATTTTAATTATTTAGTAGTATACCATAACTCCCAGCAAAAAGCAACCACTCCCCCCCCCAAAAAAATTTTGCAGCATTTGTTAATTTTTCGTAACAAAACTTAAGATAACTTCCGTAACAAAAAAGTAGAGACAAGGTACGCTTTGTCTCTACTCTTGTTTATTGCCTAATTAGGCACGGTGTTAGAAATCGTCGTCATCAAGGATGTCATCAGTGATGATAGCAGACGAGAAAGGTTCTTCATCGTCATCATCGATTAAAGGGAAATTATCAGAATCATCATTGATAGCAAACTCATTATCCTCATCATCCTCACCATCTACGAGTTCATCATCAGAGAATATAGTTTGGTCACTGTAGGCACGAGCCGAGTGGTCATCAAGAATTACATCTTCGCGCAAATCATCATTATGAACATCATCTTCTTGGTAGTTGTAGGGTTCCTCATCCATAATCTGCTCTTCCGCCAAAACAGCATCTTCATAGGCATTAAAACCGCTACCTGCCGGAATTAGTCGTCCGATGATGACATTTTCCTTGAGACCTCGCAACCAGTCCGACTTACCCTCAATAGCAGCTTCAGTTAAGACCCGAGTAGTCTCTTGGAAACTAGCAGCCGAGATAAAACTGTCAGTATTGAGAGAAGCCTTAGTAATCCCCAAAAGAACAGGAGTATAGCGAGCGGGAGCGCCGCCAGTAATAAACATAGCCTCATTGACCTGTTCAACCTGACGAAGTTCCGTCAACTCTCCGGGAAGAGAAGTAGTATCACCCCCATCATCAATGCGAACCTTAGAGGTCATCTGACGGACAATCACCTCAATATGCTTGTCGGAAATATCAATACCCTGAGATTGATAAACCGATTGGACCTCGTTAACCAAGAAAATCTGACACTTTTGGAAACTCTGGAGAGCAGCTTCATAAACCAGCCCATCCTGTTCGAGATAGTAATTAAAGAACACTTCCAGAATTTCATGGGGATTAGCCGGACCATCAGTGAGAGGTTGTCCGACATCAACAGTTTGTCCATCAGAGACAATAACCGTCTGACCAGGAGTCAGGGGATACTCAGTCGCAGCGCCGCCAGACTCAATCACGCGCAACTGGACCAAATCCTCAAAAACCTCTACCTGAGCCGTACCAGGTTGTTTAGCCAAAATACAAGCCTCTTTAGGTTTACGAGCCTCCAGAAGTTCCTCAATACGAGGTAGACCCTGAATAATATCCCCAGTCTTGGGTCGCTCAAAAACCAAAAGCACCAAATTATCGCCCCGTTGAACCAAATCGCCATCACTCAAATGCAGAACCGCGCCGGAGGAAACGCGATAGGGTCGTCCGATACGGAGAACTATTGACGTTTCCGAGTCATCCTGGTTAATGGAGACAACTTGACCAGATTGGGACAATTTGACCCCTGGTGCAATTTCGGAATCTTCTACTACCAGTTCACCGACTTTCACAGTAGGAGTGACACCAGCCGGTAGTGGAATGGTAATCATATCGGTGTCACGAACAATGAGACAGCGGCGGAGAATTTCAGCACCGGAGCGAATACCGCCAACGACACCGCCATCTTTACCGAGAATTTCGGTGCGAGTGACGACTGCGCCTGGTTCAATTTCCTGACCATCATGGACCAGTAACCGAGTCCGGGTACTACCCTGGGTGGAATCAGCGATAATATCGCGCCGAATCACCAAAGACTCTAAAATCACCAATTGGAGGCGCATAATCTCAGGATTATCTTCATCGGGAATCAACTCAATATCAGCAGCCAACTGAGGTGCTTCGGTACCGATGTTAATTACCAACTGGGTACGCAACAATTCGACCCCTTCGACAGACCGAACCCGCTCTCCGTCTTTATAGGATAGACGTTGTACTGCTTGCAGGGAGATGGACTGATTTAGGGATTCCTGGGAGGGAATGGGGGGAGTTTCTGGAACATTAAATTCCACCACCGGACGCAATAGCAAGGCGGGACCTTCGGGAGTTTCCACATACTCAACATAATTAAGTTCTGTGGCTGTAACTCCTGGTATAACTTCTTCTCCGGCGTTTTTGATTTGACCATCGATCGCCATTACCATTTCCGGGTCATCCACCAGATGCAATTCCCCTGGTTTAACCACAATTTCGCGAAGGATATCGTTCTTTTGGGTAACTTCAATCACCCCTTTACTCTGACAGAAGATATCTTTAACCACCTCTGTTCCGGCTTCGACATATTGACCATCTTCAACGATTAACAGAGAGATATCCTTATTAACTTCGTGACACTCTTCAGGAATCCATAATAGAGTTCCCCCAGATGTTACCTCATAGCCTTGTTTACCTTTGGAGCGTTTAGCAACTTCCACGCCAGCGTATTTAATGATTCCGCCAGTAGTGGTGCGGTAGCTATCATCCATCAATTCGGCGATCACTTCATGATTTTCGACCTTGCTACCGGGTGTAACTTTGAGGGAGAAACGGTGATTGCTGTTAGTTTCAATCACATATTGTTCCCGTCCCAACTCTGATTGCAGACGTACCAAAGCCTGGTCTAAAAGTACAGAGGCGGTGATAATTTCAATTTCCCGTGGTAGAGGATTTTCCTCACCGGGGTCAATGGTGGTGAGAGTTCCATCCAGGGATGTTTCCATTACTGGCGACTGATGGTCATCGCCATTATCAGGGGTAATGCGGACAATGCCACCATGTTCGGTTTGTAGTTTAGTTTGAGCAAGGACGCTACCTGGTTCTACACGATCGCCATTTTTCACCGCTGGTTCCGCGCCGGGGGGTAAGTTATAAACTTCTCCAGCTAATACCCACAGCAAACCACCCCGTTGAGCGATGCGGGTCATATTTCCTTGGCGATCGAGTTTTTCTTCTGGTACCACGTCCGCAAACTTAACCTCTCCGGCTAAATCTGTGGCTACGTCCTTAGTGGCTTTTTCAGTAGTTTTACGAGCCGTTCGACCCCCCGCGATAATTTCCACCATAATTTGGTCAGCCTCAACGGTTTGTCCATCGTGAACCACCACCGTAGAGCCCTGGCTGATATTAATGCGCTTGTTTTCCTTTTTCCCTTCCACGGTGAGATAACCGTTACTTTCCGCCAGGAAGGAATCATCCCCGTGTCGGGTACGGAAAGCACGCAGACGCAGAGTTTTCGGAAATTTGACAGTACCATCAAAGGGAGCGCGGAGAACCCCAGCCGCTTCAGCGGTAAATACCCCTCCGGTGTGGAAGGTCCGCATAGTCAACTGAGTTCCCGGTTCCCCGATCGACTGAGCAGCGATAATACCGATCGCTTCTCCTAAGTCTACCATTTGGGCATGAGCCAAACTCCAGCCATAGCAGTGGCGACATACGGATCTGTTCGCCTCACAGGTTAGAGGCGATCGCACAAAAACTTTTTTCACCCCAGCATTACAGATAGCCGCCGCTAGGTCATCACAAACAACTTGATTGCGAACAGCGCGGATTTCTCCAAAGCTAATAATTTCCCCTGTCTCTGGGTGTTTTACATCCTCACCCAAGACCCGACCCATAAGGCGGTCTTTCAGGGGAATCAAAACGCGATCGCCATCCGTCATATCTGCGATCGTGATTCCCCGTTCCGTACCGCAGTCAATTTCCCGCAGAATCACATCCTGAGACACATCAACCAACCGCCTAGTCAAGTATCCCGAATCTGCCGTCCGCAGCGCCGTATCTACCAAACCTTTCCGCGCCCCGTAAGACGAGATAATATATTCTGTTACCGTCAGTCCTTCCCGGAAATTAGTTTTAATAGGCTGGTCAATAATTTCACCTTGAGGGTCTGCCATCAAACCCCGCATTCCCACCAATTGACGCACCTGGGAGATATTACCCCGCGCCCCAGAGAACGCCATCATATACACAGAGTTCAGGGGATTGGTCGATCGGAAATTCCGCACCACCTCATCCTTGAGAGCTTCCGAGGTACCGTTCCACGTATCAATTACTTTTTGAAAACGTTCTACTTCCGTGATTTCTCCCTTCGTATATCGCCTTTCTGTGCGCCGAATCTCCTCTTCTGCCCCCTCTAATAATTCCTTTTTAGACTGAGGAATTTGTAGATCATCAACACTAATTGAAACCCCAGCTTTCGTAGCATATTTAAATCCCAATTCCTTCAATTCATCCGCTACTTGGGCGGTAACGGCGCTCCCATGATTCAGAAAAGACCAGGTCATCAATTTTTTCAGTTGACCCTTATCAATAACTCGGTTGCGGAAGATTTTTTTGTTTTCAGACATAGCAGTTCACAGTCAAAGTGCAAAATTTAAAAAGCCGTGGTCTTGAAGTTTTTTTGACCCGGCGGGTTTTAGATAATGATAAAATATCTACCTAACCCGCCTTCAATTATTCTTAAACCAGAGCATCTAGCACGGTTTTGTTGAAGATAATTCGACCAGCGGTTGTCCGCACATATTGGGAAATCATTTTACCTTCCTTATCTTCTCTAACTCTCCTGGTCAAATTCCCACTTTTTTGACCAACATATAATTTAGTCTGGCTACCATCAGCAGACTTTTCCTCTCGGTCAAGTTGTTCAGGTTCATCTAGGTCAACCTCCCCATCAAAACGCACCCAAATCTCAGCGTGCAAATCCAGCAAACCGTGATTATAGGCAACGATCGCATCTTCCAAGTTACTGAAATAGCGATCTTTTCCTCGCACAGCCTTCGGATTTTGTGCAGTCAGATAATAGCAACCCAAAACCATATCCTGAGAAGGCGTCACAATAGGCCTTCCCGTAGCCGGAGACAGAATATTATTACTAGCCAACATCAGCAAACGAGCTTCCGCCTGAGCCTCAATAGACAAAGGAACGTGAACAGCCATTTGGTCTCCATCAAAGTCAGCGTTAAAAGCCGGACAGACCAGGGGATGTAATTTAATCGCCCTTCCTTCCACCAGGATAGGTTCAAAAGCCTGAATTCCCAAGCGGTGGAGAGTTGGCGCACGGTTAAGCATAACGGGGTGTCCAGAAATCACCTCTTCTAACACATCCCAAACACTCGGATCGCCGCGTTGAATCAACTTTTTCGCCGCCTTAATGTTATTAACCAAATTCTGACGAATCAGGCGATGAATCACAAAAGGTTGGAAAAGTTCGATCGCCATTTCCCGAGGTAGTCCGCACTGGTGCATTTTCAAATTCGGACCCACCACGATGACCGAACGACCCGAATAATCGACCCGTTTTCCTAGCAAGTTTTGACGGAAGCGGCCTTGTTTACCCTCAATAATATCCGAGAGAGATTTCAAAGGTCGGTTATTCGCACCCACCACAGTTCGACCGCGACGACCATTATCAATTAGGGCATCTACCGCCTCTTGTAGCATTCGCTTTTCATTGCGAATAATAATTTCCGGCGCTAAAATCTCCTGCAACCGAGCCAGGCGATTATTACGGTTAATCACCCGTCGATAGAGGTCGTTTAAGTCGCTAGTAGCAAAGCGACCCCCATCTAACTGAACCATCGGCCGCAAATCCGGGGGAATTACCGGAATCACATTTAAAACCATCCATTCAGTTTTAGAACTGGTGGCGATAAAGTTATCAATGATCCGCAGTCGCTTAATCAACTTGGCGCGTTTTTGACCCTTAGCATTAGCAATGTCAGTTCGCAATCGTTCTGCTTCTTCTTCTAGGGGGATATCTTCCAAAAGGCGGGCGATCGCCTCAGCCCCAATACCCACTTCCACCCCAACAAGTTCGCCTTCTTCCGCGTAAATTTGTTCTTCAATTTCCAGCCACTGTTCTTCCAGCAACAGTTGTTTATAGGAGAGATTATCAGCATTCCCCGGATTTAATACCACATAGGCATTAAAATAAACCACCTGTTCCACATCTCGCAGAGGCATATCCAGCAAAATCGCCATATAGCTAGGAATACCCTTGAGATACCAAACATGAGTCACCGGAGCCGCCAGTTTAATAAAGCCCATGCGATGTCGTCGCACCCGCGATTCTGTAACTTCTACCCCGCAACGTTCGCAAACAATCCCCCGATGTCGGACTCGTTTATATTTACCACAGTGACATTCCCAGTCCTTAGCCGGTCCAAAAATACGCTCACAGAACAACCCATCCATTTCCGGCTTGAGGGTACGGTAGTTAATAGTTTCGGGCTTGGTAACTTCCCCTACCACTTGACCGTTGGGTAAAGTACGCTCTCCCCATTGTCGGATGCGTTCTGGAGACGCTAACCCAATTTTAACGTAATCAAAACGTTGCTCTATCTTAGGCATAATTCTTGTACATTGAATGCTAACACAAAAAACCGTTCCATCGTCGCGGGTGCGCGGAGAGGGGCAGGTGCTTGTAGGTGCTGCTTTCCGAATCAGCCATCAAGTCCACCTACCCAATTTCTGAACCCGCCCCAGCAGATGAATTGACCTACAACCGGTTACCCTGATCGTCGTCATCAATGACGCTCAAATCGTATGTAGGCTTAGAAGGTGTTCTGACCCGGTGAGGCTCATCAGCCATCAGGTCTACCTCCAAATCTTTACTAGCACCATCCTTTTTGTTAGTTTCCACCTTATGAGCTGCAATATCCAAACACAAAGATTGCAACTCCCGCATCAGCACTTTAAACGATTCTGGCGTACCTGGTCGAGGGATAGCTTTGCCTTTAACGATCGCATTGAGAGCTTCATTACGGCCTGCCATATCATCAGACTTAACCGTTAGCAACTCTTGCAAAGTATAGGCTGCCCCAAACGCTTCCAATGCCCACACCTCCATTTCTCCGAACCGCTGACCCCCCTGTTGTGCCTTTCCACCCAACGGCTGTTGAGTCACCAAAGAATAAGGACCAGTAGACCGGGCGTGAATCTTATCATCCACCAAGTGAACCAACTTGAGGATATAAGCGATACCCACCGTTACCGGTTGGTCAAAGGCTTCTCCCGTGCGGCCGTCATAAACAATAGTTTTGCCGGGGTATTCCTCACTAAATAACCAATCCTTTTTGAGTTTTTCGCGGGCTTCTTTCAGTTTACTGTGGACTGTCTCACGGGACATTTCTTGACCAAACATTTCATCAAACGGGATCACCTTAAACCGCCGTTTCAGGTTTTCTCCCGCCCATCCCATCAAACACTCAAAGATTTGACCAACATTCATACGAGAAGGCACACCCAGGGGATTCAGGACAATATCCATCGGCCGACCATCAGGGAGATAGGGCATATCTTCAATGGGAAGAATACGCGAGACAATCCCCTTATTACCGTGGCGGCCCGCCATTTTGTCTCCCACCTGAATTTTACGTTTTTGTGCCACATAGACCCGCACCACCATATTAGCTCCTGGGGGCAGTTCATCGCCTTGTTCTCGGGTGAACACCCGCACATCGACCACCCGACCTTTTTCACCATTAGGAACCCGCAGGGAGTTATCTCGCACATCTCTGGCTTTTTCTCCAAAGATAGCCCGCAGCAGTTTTTCTTCTGGGGGTTGGTCGGACTCTCCTTTGGGGGTGACTTTTCCTACCAGAATATCTCCCGACTCTACCCAAGCACCAATCCGAATAATCCCGGAAGCGTCGAGTTGTCGCAGGGAGTCCTCCCCAACGTTCGGTATTTCGCGGGTAATTTCTTCAGGTCCTAGTTTCGTTTGTCGCGCCTCAATCTCAAATTTTTCGATATGGATTGAGGTATAAACATCGTCATAAACCAGACGTTCACTAATTAAGATTGCGTCTTCGTAGTTGTAGCCTTCCCAGGGCATATAGGCAACTAAAATGTTATGACCCAGGGCTAATTCTGCCCCCTCAGTCGAGGAACCATCAGCCAAAACCTGACCTGCTACTACTTGGTCGCCTTCATAAACTAGGGGGCGCTGGTTTAAGCAGGTATCTTGGTTAGAGCGTTGATATTTTTGCAGTTCATATTCGATTTCCCAACCTTCGGGGTCAATAACCCGAATTTTCGCGCCATCTACATAACTGACTTCTCCATCAGTACGAGATACAATCACCATACCTGAGTCCCGCGCCGCCTGGGCTTCTAGTCCCGTTCCCACAAACGGACGTTCAGGACGCAGCAGGGGAACTGCTTGGCGCTGCATATTGGAACCCATCAGCGCACGGTTAGCGTCATCGTGTTCTAGGAAGGGAATTAGGGAGGTAGCTACCGAGACAATTTGCACCGGAGAAACGGCTACATAGTCCACTTGGTCGGGGCTGGTTTTGGTGAAGTCCTGACGATAACGCACCGGAACTAGGTCGCCGAGGATATGTCCCTCGGAGTCATAGCTAATGTCTCCTGGTGCTACCCGTAGATCGTCTTCCTCGTCAGCGGTCATATACACCGGAGACAAATCTCGGCGCACTCGTCCATTTTCTACTGGATAGTAAGGGGTTTCGATGAAGCCGTAGGGGTTAACCCGGGCGTGGGTAGCCAGGGAGCCAATTAGACCGGCGTTCGGTCCTTCTGGGGTTTCGATGGGACAGATACGACCATAGTGGCTTGGGTGAATATCACGCACCGCAAAGCCTGCCCGTTCTCGTGTTAAGCCACCGGGACCTAGGGCAGATAAACGCCGTTTATGGGTTAATTCCGCTAGGGGGTTAGTTTGATCCATAAATTGGGACAGTTGGCTAGACCCGAAAAATTCTTTGATGGCTGCTACCAAAGGTTTCGGGTTCACTAGGGAGGCGGGGGTTAGGGTTTCGGCATCGCCAACGGTCATCCGTTCCCGAATAATTCTTTCTAAACGGTTTAAACCTACTCGGATTTGGTTTTGCAATAGTTCCCCTACTGAACGCACCCGACGATTACCCAAGTGGTCAATATCATCGGTTTCGCCGATGTCGTATTCTAGGTTAATCAGGTAGTCGATCGCCGATAAAATATCAGTTGGTGTTAGGACTCTGGTACTATCGGGCACACTCAGCCTTAGTTTCCGGTTCAGTTTATGCCGTCCTACCCGACCCAAATCATAGCGTTTCGGGTCAAAGAAGCGATTATGCAAAAGTTGTTCTCCCCCGGTGATGGTGGGAGGTTCCCCTGGCCGCAGTTTCCTATACAACTCCATCAGGGCATCTTCTTCGCTAAATTCCCCTTCTTTTTCGATGGTTTTTTGGAAGTAGTCCGGGTGCCGCAATGCGTCAAATATCTCGTTATTCGTCAATCCTAGGGCTTTCAGAAGTATCTGAGCCGACAGTTTGCGAGTTTTGTCAATTCTTACCCAAACTAGATCATTTTTATCGGTTTCAAATTTCAACCAAGCGCCTCGGTTCGGGATGAGAGAGGCGCTATAGGTACGTCGTTGGTTTTTATCGATTTCCGATTTGTAGTATACCCCCGGACTCCGCACAATTTGGTTAACAATAACTCGCTCGGCTCCGTTAATAATAAACGTGCCACGTTCGGTCATTAAGGGCAGGTCTCCGATAAATACTTCCTGCTCCTTAATCTCCCCGGTTTCTTTGTTAATTAGTCGCGTGGGAACGTACATCTGCACGGAGTATGTACTATCCCGCCGTTTGGCATCGTCTACGTCATATTTAGGCTGTTTCAGCTTGTAATCTCTGGCTAAGAAATGCAGTTCTAGTTTCCCTGTATAATCACTGATGGGGGAGAAACTTTCCAGTTCTTCAATTAGCCCGGTTTCTAAAAACCAACGAAAACTCGATCGCTGAATTTCAATTAAATCAGGAAGTTCAAATGCCGATTCGTATTGGGTTGTATTTGTCATGGTTTCTAAAGGTCTGCTGGGATGTTCAAGGTCTGCTGGGATGTTAGGGTTAGGCAAAATCTCGCCTCCCCCCATTTAGCATTGATATCTCCCCCCATCTGGGCCATTCATCAATGGCGCTACAGGAATTTGGGGAATTTGGGGAGTCGATTTATTTGATTAGGGGGTTACTGATGGGGTCAGGGCAATTCATCAATGGCCCCTACACTAGCAACTGGGTGACCGACCACGGATAAGCCAAATAATTCACAGGCATTTTTTGTGGTTTGCTGACTTAGACTTTCTAGGGATACACCCCGGAGTTCGGATACTTTTTCGGCGACGTATTTAACGAATGCGGGTTCGTTCCGTTTTCCTCGTCGGGGAACCGGGGCTAGAAAGGGGCAGTCAGTTTCAATCAATAGGCGATAGCGAGGTACGCCACGAGCAGATTCTTGAATTTGGGTAGCATTTTTAAAGGTTACCGTTCCGCTGAAACTAATGTAAAACCCCAAGTCTAAAAACCATTGCATTTCTTCGGGAGTGCCACCCCAACAGTGCATAACACCTCGCACGGGACCATGATCAAGATCATCGAAGAAATCCCGCAACAGTTCCACCATCGAAGCTGCTGCATCTCGACAGTGGATAATTACGGGTTTATTTAGTTGGCGAGCTATTTCCAGTTGAGCCCTGAAAATTTGCTTTTGACGGGCTTCATCTTTGGCCTTATAAAAGTCTAACCCAGTTTCCCCGATCGCTACTACCCTTGGATCAGATTCGGCTAGAGTCCGAATTTCACTTTCGGTGGTTTCTGTCCATTTCTCTGTGTCCAGAGGGTGTAACCCCACGGCAAAGGATAGTTCTTCTACTTGGTCGGCGATCGCCCTAATTTCGGCAAATTCCCCGGGATGAACACAGGAGTGTACCAAAGACACCACTCCAGCAGAACGCCACCGCTGCCGGATGCCTTCGAGGTCTGTAGCCAGACTCTCAAAGTTAATGTGAACGTGAGTATCAATTAGCTGCATCTGGTGCTATCTGTCCTTCAGCATAGTTCCCAGCCTTTCGGCTAATATTGTAGCCAACACTTTTGCATTTTGTTGGTTACCCTTATTCTGGGAGAGCGAATTTGGCATAGCCACCCACTGAAGTGATGGGTCAAAAACCGATAACTTCCGGGCGGCGTGCTGACATACTCGCGGACGGCACGAGGAGTCACCCTAGGATGCTGTGGCTTCCTGGGCGATCGAATTAGGCTGGTGTCGTTTCAAGAACCTAGCTAATCGCGATTTTTTCCGAGCCGCATTGTTCCGGTGCAGAACACCTACCTTAACGGCTTTATCGATTTTACTGGTCGTTTCTGACATCCGTTGCTGGACGTACTGCAACGATTCATCGGTGGGATTAGCCGCATATTGCTCAACAGCGGCAAAATATTTTTTCATGAGAGTCCTCACGGCTGAATTATAGGATCTATTCCTCAGCCGATTGCGTTCAGCAATTTGGACTCGTTTAATGGCAGATTTGATATTGGCCATGGCTTCCGGTGTAGGACTACGCGGATCTTTGATAATCAAGATTTCCAGAAATACCAATATAGCACGTCAACAGGGGAATTTGTGCATTAAATTTTTATTTTGCCAGTATCGAAGCCCAAAAGTCCAGATTCGGGGTCAAGATCTCCGAGTCAAGCAGAGTCTGTGAATCCACGTTACACTATATAACAAACGCGGGTTATACTGAAAGTTAAGCTGACCGACCAGGTTCAGCCCAACTCGGTCTCAAAGAAATTTAGCCTCTCCGGGCCCGTCAATTGCCTCGCGTTTTGGCTAGTAACTTCTACGGTTTGCACTCCTAATCACCATGCTGCGAATTATTACTCAGTGGGTTGAAGCACAATCAGAACTGCGACGCATCGGCAGTCGTACCCATGATGATACTATTATCCATAAAGAAGCTACGGTGCGAGAAGTCCTGCAAACCGTGAAGCGGCAAGGGGATAAAGCACTGCTGCACTACACCCAAGAATTTGACCACAAAACTCTGAGCCTCGAACAGTTGCGGGTCAGTGCTTCGGAGTTGGATGTCGCTTATCAACAGGTTAATTGTGAACTTCTCGATGCAATTCGGTTAGCGAAAAAACAGATTGAGGCATTTCACCGCCAGCGTATTCCTAAGTCTTGGGTTCAGTTTGGCGATGATAATGTGGTTTTGGGTAAACGATACACCCCCGTTGATCGGGCGGGTTTATATGTGCCGGGTGGCCAAGCCTCCTACCTAAGTACAGTGCTAATGAATGCCATTCCGGCTAATGTGGCTAAAGTGCCTCGCATTGTCATGGTAACTCCCCCCGGTATTGATAATAAGATTAGTCCGGCGGTTTTAGTGGCGGCTCAGGAAGCTGGAGTCCAGGAAATTTATCGAGTAGGCGGGGCTCAGGCGATCGCTGCTTTGGCTTATGGTACGGAAACTGTGCCGAAAGTTGATGTGATAACAGGTCCGGGTAATATATATGTAACGCTGGCGAAAAAATTGGTTTATGGTACTGTCGGTATTGACTCCCTCGCTGGACCGTCTGAGGTGCTAATTATTGCCAATAGTATCGCCTCGCCGGTTCATGTGGCGGCGGATATGCTGGCTCAGGCAGAACATGATACAATGGCGGCGGCGATTTTGTTGACTACAGACTCAGCTTTGGCTCGTCAGGTGGTGGCTGAGGTGGAACGACAGCTTGAGCATCACCCGCGCCGAACTATGACGGAAAAGGCGATCGCTCACTATGGTTTAGTGGTGGTGGTGGACTCCCTCGAAGCCGCAGCTCAGTTATCTAATGAATTTGCTCCCGAACACCTAGAACTAGAAGTTGACGAACCCTGGGAACTATTAGAACACATTCGCCATGCCGGGGCAATTTTCCTAGGTTGTTCGACCCCGGAAGCGGTGGGAGATTATTTAGCCGGTCCTAACCACACCCTACCCACTTCAGGGGCGGCTCGCTATGCTTCCGCTTTAGGAGTCGAAGTATTTATGAAACACTCTAGTTTGATTGAATATTCTCCGCAGGCGCTGCAAAAAGTGGCAAATGCTGTTAATATTTTGGCTACTGCAGAAGGGCTACCATCCCATGCAGATTCTGTTCGTCTACGGACGAAAAATCAGGGAGATGGGGATTTTTAGCGGGTGTTGCTGATTTCTAGGTCAGCTTAATGTGAGGAGAAGTTGCCAATGCTGAGGACAATTTTGGTTGCTATTGATGATTCCCCTTCTATGGAGATAATGATGAATGCCTTAAAGCAACTACAATTGGAACCCACAACCCACGTGGTATTCTCCCATGTGGTTTCAACTACAGCGCCTGATGTAGATCCAATTGCCGATCGCCCCCATCCTAGCTCATCAGAAGAGTTAGCCTATTGGGATATCGAGAATTATCTACGCAGCTATCAGAAGCAGTTAGCTTGTCCCAGTGATGTAGAAATTGTCCAGGGAGATCCGGCTGAGGAAATAATCCGTCTTTCTAATATCTATAAAACTGATTTAATTATTATTGGTAGTCGCGGATTAACTGGACTTAGCCGAGTATTACAAGGGTCCGTTAGTTCCCAAGTGGTAGCCGATGCTAATTGTTCAGTTTGGGTAGTGAAAGAAAAGGTGTAATAACCATGGTGTGAAATGCCGGACTGCGCTAAGGAGTTTTTAACTAGCTAACCGGTTTTTTTTGCCCATAAAAACAGGTCGAAAATATTTAGGGGATAGCGATTGACTGGAGCGGTTGATGAGCGCGAAAGCTGCATACTTGGGGGCGGAACTAGAAAGCTATCATGATCATGATCGACAAATTCCGAACTTCGGGGTTATGCTGGGTTTAAACATCCCTAGATCCTTGCGCTGATGGTTGATTACAATCAGAGTCCGACGGAAACCACCATAGACCCCAAAACCGCGATCGCCCCTAATGTGTTAACTATTTCCCCCGATGCGACAGTGGAAGAGGCGATCGCCTTGATGAGTAATCCCAGTCGTGAATCAGACAGCAGTTCAATTATAGTCGTCACTAGATCGCGATCGCATTGTCGGTATTGTCACCGAGCGGGATATTGTGCGTCTAGCCGCCCAACAGCAACCCCTACAAAGTTTGTTGGTAGGCGAGGTAATGAGCCAACCGGTTATCACCCTACAGCAGTCGGAACTAACTGATATTTTTGCGATCATTGACTTTCTGCAAAAGCGTGGCTTGCGCCATTTACCCATTGTCGATGACCACTGCAGCCGGCTCGGTTTGATTAGCCACGAAAGCCTACAAAGGCTGAAGAGTCCGGTGGACTTGATGCGGTTGCGGTCAGTGGGTACGTAATGGCTCAGGACGTGGTGACATCACAAAGCGATCGCAAAGAGCTAGATATTGCTCAGTTATTGACCCAAAACCGAGTCAGTTGCGTGATTATCACGCCCGTTCGATCCGGCCGACAACCCACCCATAGAGCGTCCTGTGGGAATCATCACAAGCCGCGGGATATTGTGCAATTCCAGTCGGGGGGTGGTGCGATCAGGGAAACCAGCGCCCAAGATCGGATGAGTTCTCCCCTGTTTACAGTGCAAGGAGATGAGTTTCTGTGGGCAGCCCAGCAACAGATGGAGGAACGGCGGATTCGGCGGGTGGTGGTCACTGGAGAACGGGGTAACCTAGTGGGAATCGTCACCCAAACAACCCTTCTACGGGCGTTTAACCCCATTGAAATCTATAATTTGGCAGAAAACCTCAAACAAAAAGTCAACCGCCTATACGCCTTAAAACTGGCGTTTTGGGAACGTCGCAACCAGGAACTACAAGAGGAGGTGGCGGCACAAACTCAGCGGATTCAAACTCAGGCCCAGCGCGATCGCCTGAGTCGCGAATATTTCCACAACCATTCGCAATTAAGAGGACTTAGCCACTATTCTCCAGAGGCTCTGGGATGAAGTGCGGCAGGTGTTGATCGGGCATCGCGTGATTATCTACAAGTTTGAAGACGATTTGAGCGGTTCCGTCATTGCCGAATCGATTATGGCCGGTGGTCGTTCGGTGCTGCACAGTCAAGCCAATGACCCCTGTGTGACTCGAGAGTGGATCGAACCCTATCGCCAAGGTCGCGTGCGGGTGGTGCGAGATATTTATGATGAGTCCATGAAGAAAGAGTGCCATCATCCGCTTCTTATTGAGCTTTGATTCAAGCGCAAAGCTGATGGTGCCGCTTGTGGTAGACGATCGCCTCTGGGGGTTGATGATCGCCAGTCACCAAGATCAGCCGCGAGATTGGCAAACCGGGGAAATCCAACTCTTGCAGGCTCTCTCGATCCAATTGGCGATCGCCCTCAAACAAGCCACGCAACATGAACAACTCCAGAACGAGATTAGCCAGCGCCAAAAGGCTCAACTAGCCCTAGCATCCTTAAATACTGAACTCGAAACCCGAGTCGAGCAACGCACCGCCGACCTGCAGGCTCGGATCGCGGGCTATCGTGGCCTCATGGAAGGAGCCAGTGATGCCATTCTCCTAGCCACCCCTGAAGGCTACCTGATCGAAGCCAACGCTGCCGCCGAGTACCGCTTTCGGCTACTCCCGTATCGGAGTTCAGCGGACTGAGCCTAGAGCGATCGCCCCTACATATCAGCCAACTCCATCCCCGATTCGGAATTAGACCGCATTGAACGCCGTTTGTCGCGGATTATTGAGGAAAAACAGCTTTGGGTGTTGGATACCCGGATTCTGAGGGCCGATGGCTCAGAAATTCCCGTTGATATCTCAGGAAGCCTGATTAAAGTGGGCCAGACCCATATAGTGCAAGGGATATTCCGGGATATACGCTTTCGCGCCGCCTTTGAGGAAAAACTACGCAGCAGTGAAACCGAGTTACGCAGCGTCTTTGAAGCCATGGGGGATTTGGTTTTAATCATTGAAAGCGATCGCGATGAAGTGCGAGTGATGCCCACCCGCCACCAAATACTCGAGCCCCAAGCCACCGAGATTCTCGATCAAACCCTCGATTGTCTATTTCAAGACGAGGCCGAATCCCGCACTCTACTGCCGATTCTGGAAGCCTTAACCACCGGAAAAACCGTGTCGTTTGAGTATCAAATCGACCTGGAGGATCGCCGCATATATTTTGAAGCGAGTATTTCTCCCATGGGCGATCGTCGGGTGATTTGGGTCGCCCGGGATATGACCAAACGCAAACAAGCCGAGGCGGAAATTTTCCAACTCTCCCAACGGCTCAAAATTGCCTTATCTTCGGGAAACATCGGCTTTTGGGATTGGGATCTTCGCCAAAATCAAATTACTTGGGATGAGCAGATGTATGCCCTCTATGGGGTTGATAATTCATCATACTCGTCGTATCCAGAATCTGTGGTAGCTTACGAGGTTTGGTCTCATGGCGTTCATCCCGACGATCGCCAAGCCGCCGCAGACCTCCTCCAGAAAGCCATTTTAGGAGAAGCCGACTATAACACCGAATTTCGCGTCCTGCATCCCGATGGCAGCCTCCACTATATTAAAGCCTCTGGGTTAGTTGTCCGGGATGAAGCGGGTCAGCCCATCAGCATGATTGGGGTGAATTTAGATATCACCGACATCCGCCAAGCTGAAGCCGCCTTACAAGCCAGTGAAACTCGTTTTCGGCGGGTGTTTGACTCCAACGTAGTGGGGATGATGTTTACCAATTTTGCCGGAGACATCATCGAGGCTAATGATCGCTTTTTAGAGATGTTGGGCTATAGCCGCGCAGGGCGGCCTATGGGTTTAATCAACTGGGCAGAAATCACACCCCCTGACTATCGAGAACAAGATGTACAGGTGATCGAACATCTACGTCAATCTGGATTTATTCACCCCTTTGAAAAGGCTTATCGGCATCAAGATGGACATTTGGTGTTTGTGTTAATTGGGGTGGCGATGTTATCTCAAACTGATGAGAGTTCTGTTTGTGTAGTGGTGGATATTAGCGCCCAGAAAGCGGCACTGACCGAACGCACCAAAGCAGAACAGGCTCTGCAAGAAAGTAAACTGCGCTTAGAACTGGGTCTGGCTTCGGCGAATACAGGACTCTGGGATTGGAAGATGCAGACGGGGGAACTTTGGTTCAATAAACAATGGAAATCCATGCTGGGTTATCAGGAGCTAGAGAATTGAGAACCGGTTGACGGAGTGGCAAAGTCGGGTTCATCCTGACGACTTAGCCCAAGTTTACCAGGACGTGGAGCGACATATTCAAGGAAAAACGGAGTTGTATCGCAATGAACATCGTCTGCGCTGTAAAGATGGCTCCTATCGCTGGATTTTAGCCCAAGGGCGCATGGTGGAACGGGATGCTGAGGGACGACCACTGCGGTTTATCGGCACTCATACGGATATTAGCGATCGCAAAAAAGCCGAACAAACCATTGAGCAGCAAGCGCAACGAGAACGGCTCTTGCGGGAGACGAATCAACGCATCAGTCAATCCCTGGATTTACCCACCATTTTTGACACCGCCTCTCGAGAGATTTGCAACTGTCTGCAAGGGGCAAGGGTGGGTATTTTCAAATTTTACCCCGACTCTGGCTATGACGACGGCTCGTAAAGTGGCGGAGTCAGTGGTTAATGACTTCCCCGCTTGTGCTGGCTATCCCCGTCCATGACCATTGTTTTGGGGAAAACTATGCCAGTCTCTACGCTCAAGGACGTTCCGCATGTGGCGGATGATATCCACCACGACGGCGCTCGAAAACTGCCATGTAGATATTTTATCTCAGTTTCAGGTGCGGGCTAACTTAGTGATACCGATTATCTGTCAAGATGTCTTATGGGGACTGTTGTGCATTCATCAATGTGACGGCCCCCGCCATTGGGAACAGTCGGATATTGATTTGGCGCAGCAATTCTCGTTCCAGTTGGCGATCGCTATTCAACAGTCTAATCTGTTTGAGCAGTTGCAACAGGAACTCAGAGAACGTCAACAGGCGCAACAACAGCTTACTCAACGCAATGAGGAACTAATCCGCGCGAAGCGTCTCAAGGATGAGTTTCTGGCTAATATGAGCCATGAACTCCGCACCCCCCTCAATGCAATTTTAGGCATGACGGAAGGGCTACAGGAGGAGGTGTTCGGTCCCGTGAATGACAGACAACTGAAAGCCCTGCAAACCGTGGAACGGAGCGCCTCTCACCTGCTGGCTTTGATTAATGATATCTTAGATGTGGCGAAGATAGAATCGGGTCAGGTAGAGTTAGAATGTTCCCCCACGGCGATCGCGCCTCTGTGTAAATCCAGTATCGCCTTCATCAAACAGCAAGCCCTGAAAAAACGGATTCAACTCTCGGTTAATCTGCCGTTAAAATTGCCTGATATTATACTCGATGAACGCCGGATCCGTCAAGTATTAATTAATCTGCTCAATAATGCGGTTAAATTTACCCCAGAAGGGGGAAGCATCACCTTAGAAGTGATATTGCCCCAACCAAGAGAAGCCGAGGGAGAAAGCCCATATCTCCGGTTTTCCGTGAGAGATACTGGCATTGGTATCAGCCCAGAAAATATCAAGAAGCTGTTTCAACCGTTTATGCAAATTGACAGCGCCTTGAATCGCCAATATCAAGGAACTGGCTTGGGTTTGGCCTTGACAAAACAAATTGTAGAATTGCATGGCGGTCGGGTGGGTTTAACCAGTGAAGTATTGCTGGGTAGTTGTTTTAGTATCGATTTACCCTATCAGGCTTCTGTGATGATTCCCCAACGGATGGACTCTGATCAGAGATTTAAACCCTAATGATGTGGCACTGCCATCAACCCCAAATGCAGCGCCTTTGCTGCTTTTAGCGGAAGATAATGAAGCGAATATCAGCACGATTTCCAGCTATTTAACCGCGAAAGGCTACCGTAGCGGAGTTGGCGAAAAATGGTCAGGAGGCAATTAATCAGGCTGTGGCTTTATCTCCTGATTTGATATTGATGGATATTCAAATGCCGGGAATGGATGGACTAGAGGCGATGAAACGGATTCGGGAGATTCCAGAGTTAGCGACAACGCCCATCATTGCCTTAACGGCTTTGGCCATGGAAAGCGATCGGAAGGCCTGTTTACTAGCGGGGGCTAATGAATACTTGAGTAAACCAGTGAGATTAAAACAGTTAACCATGACGATTCAAGATCTCCTAAATTCTTCTGAAGATGCCCTGCTATCCGCAAACTGATGCCGTCTAAGCATTATCATCAGGATCGATGCCACCCTACTCGGTGGAAGTAGTTGTCCGGAAAATCTGTAGATCTATGTCGTCTCACAAAGCGAGCGGAAGACCCTGATGTTGGCTATTCCCCACGTCCAACGTCTAACCTAGGATTTACTATTAGGTAGGTGAACTTGACCACCCTAGGGCTGAAAAGCGATCGGCGAATTTCTCAGGAAAATCTTTAGTTAGCTACCATCTAAAGGTTATAATTATGGTAACAGTGCGAGACGTTCAGGCATCAAATAGGGCTGCAATGCCCGAAATAACTGCCTGGAGTGGATTTCAACCCCTTGTTTGAATATAAGGAGCGCACTCCTGACCATCCCTATAACTGTTTATATGTCCCAAAGCGAAAGCAAGGCAGGGAACTCAAGGTTAATTCCACAAAGAAAATCGCAATACTCAACTATATAACACGGAGGATTAAAACCACTTGGGAGATTGTGGGAAAGAGTAACGGCGATAGCCACCCCCAGTTTCAGGAATCACACCCCGTCAGATTGAAGCGGGGAACGGAAGGCGTGAAGTAGAACCTACTACCAGATGCGACCACTGCCAACCATCCATGATTAGGGAGACCGAATGTCCGGCTTGAACCATCAGAACTAATTAAGTAGCGAAATAGGTTGATACGCTGCGCTTAAAAGAGTAAGGGGAAAAGTAGGAGTCTTGTTGCACTACCTACACAGACCTTTAAAAGTACCCCGGTTCTGAGGACAAATCTAAAGATGGAATGCCCATATAAGAAGTGATTAAAGGTGTAATAAAACAAATTAAAACAGCACCTCAATCAGCCCTGATAAGCAAACTAAACCCAATTATTCGGGGATGGTCAAATTACTATTCAGGGGTCGTCTCATCAGAGACCTTCGTTAAGCTAGACCATATAACCTGGCTAATGTTACGGGCATGGACAGTATCAAGATGCGGAAAGGCAAACCACGAAAAGCTAACAAACTATTTCAGACATGGAACGGTTAGACTTAGTAATGGGAAAGAAAGGCATGAATCTTGGTTATTCCAAACTAAAGATGGATTCCAACTATGGAAACATAACTGGACTCCATTGGTCAGACACACCCCAATACGCCCCGATGCAACACCCTACGACGGAAACTGGACTTACTGGGCAACCAGAAAAGGACAAGCAATCGACACGCCTAACAGGGTAGCAAAACTACTCAAAAAGCAAAAAGGCAAGTGTAAATGGTGTGGATTGTATTTCGCACCAACAGATATAGTTGAAGTAGACCACATTGTACCTCGAAGCCAAAGCGGAAAGGATGAATACAAAAACCTTCAACTACTACACCGCCACACCCGCGATGATAAAACGGCACTTGACAATGCCAGAGCTGTATCCTTAACAATGGAGCAGTCAGACTAGGAGCCGTATGAGGTGAAAGTCTCATGTACGGTTCTGAATGGGAGGGAATGGAGGCGACTCCATTCTCGACCCCTAATGGTTTGCCAGGATATAGTCGGGGATTCCTGGGGGGTGATTAAGCGATCGTGAAACCAGACTATTGCATAAAATCCGGTAATTTCTGGCTCCTGCCGGAAATTACTCCTCACAGAGTCTGCAAGATGCAGGTCCAGGATTAGACCTACGTTAATGGGGTTATGACACCCACAGGTGAACGCCAGCCTGTTGCTCTGTCGTCTATCTTTAAGGAACGAGATGAGTGGATTGGCAATCTCGAGTGAGCTAGACGTAAAAAGCCCCTTTAACATGACCGAGGCCAACATTACCCCATCTGGGAGATAGCTTAAATGCCAAATTACCAAAATTACGTTTTTGTGGTTGACACACTGGGGCAACCGTTAAGTCCCACTCATCGGGCCAGAGCCAGAAAGCTTTTGAAGCAGGGTTTGGCCGCAGTGTTTAGGACTTATCCATTTACAATTATCCTCAAGAAAACTGTTGAGAACCCGGTCAATGAACCATTACGGCTAAAGTTAGACCCAGGGGCATCAGTGACGGGTATTGCCCTAGTTAATCAGAGTCGGGACACAGTTATCTGGGGGGCTGAATTGACTCATACAGGAGATAGAATCCGAGCCAAGTTAACTGCACATCGCGTGGTTCGCCGCCACCGTCGTTGCCGAAAAACTCGTTACCGTCAAGCCCGATTCAATAACAGAAAGCGCGCAGATGGATGGTTGGCTCCCAGCCTCAAACATCGAGTTGAAACCACCTTGACCTGGGTCAATCGACTGATTTCCTCATGCCCGATAACGGACATATCAATGGAATTGGTACGATTTGACACCCAAAAGCTGCAAAACCCCGAAATATCTGGAGTTGAATACCAGCAAGGGGTTTTGTTCGGATACGAGTTGAGAGAATATCTGTTGACGAAATGGCAGCACCAGTGTGCCTACTGTGGTGGCCAAAATATCCCTTTAGAAATCGAACACATTCAGCCAAAAAGCCAGGGTGGTTCCGACCGAGTTAGCAATCTGGCTATTGCTTGCCATAAATGCCATCAGAAAAAAGGTTCTCAGGCACTCGAGCAGTTTCTGGAAAAAAAACCCGAAATCTTGAAGCGGTTGCTAGTTCAGGCCAAGGCCCCCCTGAAAAATGCAGCGGCCGTCAACTCTACCCGATGGGCATTGTTTAACAGCCTGAAGCTAACTGGATTACCCATTGAAATTGGCACTGGAGGTTTAACAAAATATAATCGGACGGTTCAAGGACTACCGAAAACCCATTGGCTAGATGACGCTGATTGTGTGGGAAAAAGCACCCCGACCCGGTTGAAAATCAAAACTCATCAGCCACTACTAATTACTTGTTTTGGGCGTGGTGGCCGTCAAAAAGCGGCTCCTAACAAGAGGCTTCCGATTTGCCATAACCCATTAAAACCAATTAAGGGATGGCTTACCGGGGATATAGCCAAGCATAAGACACATGGAATTGGTAGAATAACTCTACGGAGTCGCGGCAGTTTTGTTTTAACCAAACCTGACAAAACTCAGTTTTCAGTCAAGCCAATAGATTTGAAACCCGTTTTTAGAAGAGATGGCTATTTGTATAAATTTTCCTGAGTTTTCCGGTAATTACCAGGTTATAGATATACTGCCGGGTAGAGTAACTCATGAGTAAATGAGTATTGATCAATATTTATAAACTCATGACTAAATGAACTAAGAAAAGTCATCAAATTTGGGATTTTAGACTTGCTAAGGACTATCGACAAATGTTATCTATTTTAGTTATTGATGATGAACCTGACAACTTTGATGTGATTGAAACCTTTTTGAGTAATCAAGACTATCAGCTACATTATGCTGCTAGTGGACAGGAGGGAATTTCCGCACTCAAATTAATCCAGCCAGATTTGATTTTGCTGGATGTGATGATGCCAGCTATTGATGGGATTGAAGTTTGTCGCCGCATTAAAGCTATGCCACTATGGCAATCTACACCTATTATTATGGTGACGGCATTATCTTCTAAAGAAAGTTTAGCTAAATGTATCGCAGCGGGAGCGGATGACTTTATCGGGAAACCCGTTAATGCTTTAGAATTACGGTCTCGTGTCCATTCAATGCTGAGAATTAAGCAACAATATGACCAAATTTCTCATTTGTCTAATGTGCAGAAGAATACAATTCAAGTACTCGAAAAAACTCTGGTCAGACTGCGGGGTAATTTAGCCTCTAGTCTCTCCCACGAACTAAATACCCCTCTAAATGGTGTTTTAGGAATGCTCGCCCTGGTGATGGAGGATCTGAAGGATATAGAAGATGTGGAGATGTCGGAAACAGTGGAGATGTTAAGGTTGGCGTATCAATCAGCCTGTCGCCTGGAAAATTTAGTCAAAAGATTCCTAATTTATTTGGAATTGGAACTGATAAGTAGCGAGGAAAAAGAAGTTCCGCCAGGGTCTACAATGTTATCTTTGTATTTTGTGGAACCTATCTGCAAAAAATATGCACCGGATAGCCAACGCTATGATGATTTTAAGTTGGATATAGAACCGGCTACCGTGGCGATATCAGAGCGGTATTTGTCGATTATTTTAAATGAGTTGATTGACAACGCTTTGAAATTCTCCAATCCGGGGAAACCCATCTCGATTCGCTCTCAGATTATCGGGGAAAAACTAGGGCTATGGATTCATGATTTGGGGCGTGGGATGACGGAAGAGCAAATCAATCAAATCGGTGCTTTTATGCAGTTTGAACGCAAAAGCTATGAGCAACAAGGCCTGGGTGTTGGTTTAAAAATCGTGGATAAAATTGTTGAATTGGTGGGAGGAACCATACAAATTAATAGCAGATACAATCAAGAAACGATGATATATATTACTTTACCGATTGTTCATTAGCTATTAAATAATACAAATAACCCTATTGTCACGTTACAACGTATCATATTTATATTAAGATGGTGAAACTAGATGCCGTGGAACCATAGATAGTTGTTGAATTGCTAAGGAAAATCTACCGATGTTATCAATTTTAATTGTGGATGATGATCCAGATAATTTTGATGTAGTTGAAACTTGTTTGATTGATGAAAACTATCATTTACACTATGCTTCTAGTGGACAAGATGCACTTTCAGTAATTAATGTAATCAAACCGGATCTAATTTTACTGGATGTAATGATGCCAGTTATGGACGGTATTGAGCTTTGTCGCCGTATTAAAGCTATGAGTGAATGGGAAGGAACACCGATTATTATGGTGACGGCATTATCTTCTAAGGAGAGTCTAGCTGAATGTCTGGCGGCGGGAGCAGATGACTTTATTGCGAAACCTGTTAATCGCTTAGAATTGCTGGCACGGATGCGCTCTATGCTCAGAATTAAGCAACAATATCAACTACTAGCCGATTTTAACACGAAATTGGAACTGATGGTTGAAGAACGCACGGCTCAGTTACAAAGGCTGATAGATGAAGATATGCTAACGCAGCTACCAAGTCGGGCGCAGTTATTACAAAAACTATCGGATAGCTACGTTGACAGCAGCGGGGAAAATTATGCGATCGCCTATCTCGACTGTGACCAATTCAAAGAGCGTTAATGGTGCTTTTGGTTACCAGGTGGTAAATCAACTACTGAGAGCGATCGCAGAACGTCTTAAACAACATCTGCGCCCCGGAGATGTACTATGTAGAGTGGGAGAGGACGAGTTTTGTTTTGGGCTGAAAAACATTTATGCAACCGGAGAATTAACAGATTGGATTAATGGAGTAATGGGGTCATTTACCGAGGCTTTTCAGATAGAAAATTGTGATATTTTTATGTCTGTTTGTATGGGAATTGCTCTAGATACGGAAGTAAACTCTAATGCTGAAGCCCTATTACAAGCAGCGGATACGGCAATGTACAAAGCCAAAGGGCGGGGAAAAGGTTGCCATCAAATCTTTAACCGAGAAATAACGGCGGCCACACTTAAACGGCTGACTCTGGAAACGGATTTACAAAGGGCGATCGCACAACAAGAGTTTTCACGTAATTGACGACCATTCTGAGGCTGGCCACAGAGAAGGTGGTGGGTTTTGAAGCATTAGTGCGTTGGCGACACCCCCAGCGAGGTTTAGTGTCACCAGGAGAGTTTATCCCCTGTATGGAGGAAACGGGTTTAGTGGTGAATCGGGGGTTTATTGGTGCTACAACAAGCCTGTGAACAACTACACAAGTGGCATCAACAGGGTAATTCTGATTTGATGATGAGTGTTAATATGTCGGTGCGTCAGTTTGCCAGTCCTACGCGCTTTGGTAGATATAGATCGGGTTCTGGCTAATACGGGAGTGAAACCAGAGGCTATAAAGTTGGAGATTACCGAAAGTGCATTAATGGATAATCCGGAAATGGCGATCGCCCTAACATCAGAATTGCGATCGCGAAAAATTGGGATCAGTTTGGATGATTTTGGTACAGGTTACTCTTCTTTAGGCTACTTGCACCGTTTCCCCATTGACACTTTAAAGATAGATAGATCTTTTGTGAACCAAATGCAGCCAGTACGTCTGAATCATCAGGTAGTGGAAACGATTGTAGCATTGAGTAATCAATTGGGTAATGGTGCGATCGCAAACGGTATCGAAACAAGGGATCGGTTAAAGTATCTTCAGAATATAGTATGGCTATTTGGTCAGGGCTATCTATTTTCTAGGCCCCGAAGAGCATCAGATATTGAGGCGAATATTTTAAAATTGTCCCAGGCACGCTAATTAATGCTAAATGAATCTTGTATAACCCATACTGAAACTCCCACTGCGGCTTATGTACATATTCCCTTTTGTCGCCGCCGCTGCTACTACTGCGATTTTGCGGTGTCTGTGGTGGGCGATCGCCGCCATGGGGAAAATTCTGGGATGATTCAGGAATATGTAAATTTTCTGTGTGAGGAAATTGTTAATCAAAGGCATTTCGGACTTCCGCTGAAAACAGTATTTTTTGGGGGGGGGACTCCCTCTCTGTTATCGGTTCAGCAGTTCGATCGCCTGATGAAAACCATTAGCGATCACTTGGGAATTGCGAGTGATGCTGAGATCTCGGTAGAAATGGACCCAGGGACTTTTGATTTAGGGAAATTACAGGGATTTGTGGCGGCGGGGGCCAATCGGGTGAGTGTGGGTGTACAAGCGTTTCAGGATGATTTATTAAGGCTTTGTGGTCGATCGCATACTGTGGCGGATATTTGGAGGGCGATCGATTTAATTAATCAAGTGGGTGTTGTGAACTTCAGTATTGATCTGATTTCTGGTTTACCCCATCAAACCCCAGAAATGATGCAAGAGTCTTTAGATCAGGTTTTGAGCATTAATCCTGCTCATGTTTCCCATTATGATCTGATTGTGGAACCTCAAACGGCTTTTGGTCGCTACTATAAACCGGGAGAGTTTCCCCTTCCTGATGATCAAACTACAGCCAACCTCTATCGACAGGCGCAAAAATGCCTGACTTCCCGGTTCAAACATTATGAGATTTCTAATTATGCGCGACCTGGGTTTGAATGTCGCCATAATTTGGTTTATTGGCATAATCAACCTTACTATGGCTTTGGTATGGGGGCGGCGAGTTATGTGGGGGGGTATCGACTGACGCGACCGAGAACCCGCGATCGCCATTATCAGTGGTTACGGTCCTCCGGGGGGGGAGGGGCGAGCGAAAGTTGGCTGGTTTCTGATAGTGCTGATCTTCCACCCGCCCCTACAGAGGCGATCGCGATTATTTTAGGATCGGATTTTCTGTTAGAAACTTTGATGCTGGGACTGCGGTTAGCTAGTGGGGTGGATCTTCTTAGGCTTCAACAGCAATTTGGGGAAGTGGCTGTAAGTCAAATTACTGATATTC
>NZ_PKGG01000416.1:0-1942 GCF_046480465.1 Arthrospira sp. PCC 8006 | reverse complement strand
CCTTTAACTCATCTATATCCTGGGGACGGGGGAGAAAGTGAGGAGGGGGTTTGGGGACGGTATCAATGGCCCCTAAACCGTGCCAAGGGGTAGCCGGTGCGGGTGGGCTGGGGTTTTGATTTTGGGCAATGGCGGCTAATATCCGGCGCATATCCTGACGAGTGGCGATTTCGGGTAAATAGTCCCGAATCTCCTCAACTTTCGCCAAGGTCGCCCCGTGGAGGTCAAACAACATCCCCACAAAGGCTTTCCCCCCGTTGTTGGCATCATCTTTCAGGACTTGGCGCAGGTGTTTATTAAAGTTCGCCGCTAATTCTCCGGTTAACTCCTCGATGACATCCTGATAACTGTCGAGGGTATCGAGCAATACCCCTTTCTCGCATCCCTGTTGGAATAACCAAGTCACCACCTCCCGCCATTCTGCTTCGGGTAGGACCTGATACTCGGTAAACTGCTCCGGTTGTTGGCTGAAAACCTGATATAACTGGTCTTCCTGGAGAGTCTCAAACAGGTTCAGGGTTTTGGCTTCTTCCGCCCATTGCAGCCAATAGCCCTCGATTTCATTGGCGAAATTGTCTAAGGATTCTTTATCGGAATAGTTAGGGCTAATTTTTTCCGCCAAGGCTTTCGCCACGGTGCGTCCGGCGGCTTTGGCGATGTCTTCATTCCGCAGCACCTCGCTACTATTGCGGAATCGCTCTACTAACGCCCCTAAATTATTCCCGGTCATCCCCGCGAAAAAGTTAGCGAACCCCTCCAACACGGGAACCGCTAACCCTGCCGCCGAAACCGCTAACCCTCCCGTGACGATGGAACCTAAACCGACGAGGACGGTTCCGGCTAATAGGGGTCGATTGAGTTGCAACAGTCGGGAATAGTCCATAATGTGTCACCCATGAAAGTGGAGTTATGGCGGGTTATGGGATATTCGGGGATTATAGCATCTGAGAAACCCCGGTTTCTAGGAGCATCTGTGCCGCCTCACTGCGATCGCATTAACAAAGCCCCTTTATCAACCCCTCAACCCCTCCAACCGCAGGAAATACACCCGTCCCACCATTTTTATTATCTCTTCTTAATCCCCTGGTTTTTTGACCTCACAATTGATTAGCTCTCTGGCATTTTTAATGAATTTTTCATCAAAGGTGTAGAATTCCTGGCAATCTTGACTTTGAGCTAGATGCAAAGCATCGGCAAAATCCAAACCATTTTCATGCCACAGTAGGGCTCGATGAACTAACATCGGATGAGTTAAGTAAACATTTGGTAATCCCACAAGTTTCCGTAAAGCTGAACAAACTTGATTCCGTTTAAACTTATAAGCAAATCTCAGCACCCATTCGGTTTCTAGGATAACGGTGTGGGAAATGAAGATTTCCGGGTTTTGAAAAAGTTCTAGACTTTTTTGATATTGGACTGGATCATCTTGAGTCAGAAGCCGAACTACAATATTGGTATCAACTGCAATCATGCCATTGCTCCTGAATGCCTTGGCTAATAGCAGCTTCCATATCCTCTAAGGTTTTGGGTGAACCGTTATACTTCAAACACCCGGCTACTTCATTTAAAGTAGTAGGAGGAAAAGGCTGTTTGGGCTGAATTAAAATCCCTTTGCCTGTATCAGTCAAGATGATTTCTGTCCCCACGTCCAAGCTATAGATTTTCCGCATTTCCGGTGGAATGATAATCTGTCCTGTTTCGGAGACTTTGGCAATTTCCATGAGTGAATCAGTTGATATATTTCGGTAATTCTAACAAAATTAGATAGTCCACAGTGATATCAACCCCTCAACCCCTCCAAACGCAGGAAATACACCCGTCCCAACCAATCCCCCCCTGCCACCGTCACGCCATCAGCAGCAACCGCACAGGAAGCGATCGCACCATCCCCCGTAAAGGTCGCTAACATTTCCCCCGTAGCCAAATCCCATAGTTTCAGAGT
>NZ_PKGG01000112.1:0-16640 GCF_046480465.1 Arthrospira sp. PCC 8006 | reverse complement strand
TTACCCCGTCAGACTTAATTGAAGTAGACCATATTGTACCCAGAAGCCAAGGCGGAAAGGATGAATACAAGAATCTCCAATTATTACATCGCCATTGCCACGATGATAAAACAGCTCTTGATGAAGAGATGATGCTGTACTCTTAACAAGGAGACGGTCAAACTAGGAGCCGTATGAGGTGAAAGTCTCAAGTACGGTTCTGAATGGGAGGGGATGGAGGTGACTCCATTCTCGACCCCTAATCGGTGCGATGGAAAAGTTAAGGTTAAGGCTATGAGCGAAATTTTTACAGGCAGTCTTATTGAACCCGTGTTACTCGTGTTAGGTTCGGTGGGGTTTTTCTTTTTTGCCATTCAAGCCTATCGCCAACTGGAAAAATGACTCCTGCGTTGAGAACGGCAGGGTAAAATCCCTTCCTCAATCTCCTAAACTTTGATCAATAGTAAAGCAATACAATGGTTATAAATGCACAGGACGGAAAATCTTTAGATGTGTTTGGGGTAGGAAATGCCCTATTAGATATTCTGGCCTTTGTCGAAGATGATTTTCTCAAAACTCACCAACTAGGTCGCGGCGGTATGACTCTGATGGATGCTCACCAACAGGGTACTTTATTGCAAGAGCTGGAAAATAGCCCACTGAAATTAAGCTGTGGCGGTTCGGCTGCTAATACCATGATGGCGATCGCTCAAAGTGGTGGAACCGGTTATTTTGCCGCTAAAGTCGGTTCCGACACCAACGGCGAGTTTTACAGACAAGACATGACCGCCGCCGGAATTGAGTTTGGCGTTAAATCAGCCACAGAAGAACAGGGACCCACAGGAACCTGTTTAGTCCTCACCACCCCAGACGCAGAACGCACCTTATGCACTAATTTAGGCGTATCTATTGCTCTGTCTCAAGCTGATATCGATTGGGAACAATTGCGCCGCAGCCAATATGTTTATATTGAAGGCTATCTCTGGGATGCTCCTGAACCCCGCCAAGCCTGTTTAGATATCCTCCAACAAGCTAAGAGTCATAATGTTAAGGTCGCTCTCACCTTCTCTGACCTCTTCCTAGTCGAACGACACGGCGACGAACTGCGACAATTATCAGCAGAATATGCTGATGTGATTTTCTGTAATGCAGATGAAGTCAAGAGGTTTTGTCAAGAAACAGACCTAGAAGCCTGTGCGCGTCAAATGTCTTCCTTAGCGGATCTAATTTTTATTACTAATGGCGGTCAAGGCTGTTTAGTTGTCCAAAATAAAACCATTACCCCGGTTTCTGGTTTTCCGGTTAAGCCTATTGATACTGTAGGCGCGGGGGATGCTTTCGCCGGCGGTGTTCTCTACGGAATCACTAACGGATTAACTACTGAGGAAGCAGCTCTCTGGGGGAATTATCTAGGTTCTCAAATTGTACAAGTCCGGGGTCCTCGTTTATCAGAATCCTATAGGTCACAGCTAGAAAAAATCATCGGGCGCTAATTGGAACATCGATAATCGATAATTATCCTATAGGGGCGGGTTCCTACTGTCTCCCTAGCCCCGGACTACAGATAGATTAATATCTTGTCTGTACCCAGTATAAACCCCCCCCCTAATTCTGATTAAATTGTAACTTCCTCAGTTTCTCCTTCCCCGTTTTCAGCTTGTCCGCCACCACGATACAGAATTGAAGCCACTACTTGATCAGCCTCTGCAATAACTTCTACACCCTCTGGGAGTTTGAGTTCATGAATATGCAGTGCATCACCAACTTCTAGTGCAGAAACTTCTACGTCAATAGCTTCGGGAATATTCCCCGGCTTGCAGTTAACTTGCACTTCAGTGATTACTAGATCGAGCATTCCCCCACTATTTTTAACTCCCATGGGTTCGCCAATAAAGTTTAGGGGAATAGTGACTTCCACACTTTCGAGAGTTCCTATGGAGAAAAAACTCAGGTGATAAGGAAAGCCTTTCCATGGGTGAGTTTGTACTTCCCGCAACAAAGCCTTACCAGCCCAGGATAAATCGGGAATATTCAGTTGAATCAAGGTATGATTCACGGCTCCCTTTTTCATGAGATTTTCAGCGGTTTTGGCATCAATGGTCAGTTCTTCAGATTCAGCCCCTTTATGACCATAAAGAACGGCGGGAATTAGACCCTCACGGCGTAAAGCTCTAGGCTTAGAACCTGACGGGCGCTTCTGACATTTTACAGTAATTTCCATGATAATTTCCTACTAACTAAAGTGTGATGAATTTTGCGACATTTTAACTCAAAAATACTGAGCGTTGGTCGGTGAGCGCAGTCGAACCGCCACTCCCGTAAAATTTGAGTAATCAGGTTAAGATTGATGCTCTACGGGTTGACCTTTGGCATCTAATAAAGCTCTTTTCGGTCCGTGAATGGGGTCTTCGACAATAATGGTTTGATCGCGACTAGCTCCCAGAGAAACAATGGCGATCGGAACCTCCATTAATTCTGCTAAGAACTTGAGATAATCAAGAGCTTGTTGAGGCAAGTCTTGTAAATCGCGACATTCAGCCGTAGATTTTTTCCATCCTGGTAAGGTTTCATAAATTGGCTGACAGCGAGCAAACTTGCGACCATCACTAGGGAAATCTTCGCAGCGTTCACCATCAAGATTATAGGCGACGCAAACTTTGATCTCGTCTAATTCATCCAAAACATCAAGTTTGGTAATAGCCAGACAGTCTAAGCCATTAATACGCACCGCATAGCGACCAATCACCCCATCAAACCAACCACACCGCCGTTGTCGTCCGGTGGTGGTTCCAAATTCCGCGCCGCGATCGCATAATACCTGACCAATGCCATCAACCATTTCTGTGGGAAAAGGTCCCTCTCCCACCCTGGTAGTATAGGCTTTGGCCACACCAATCACCCGATCAATCATGGTTGGTCCCACACCAGCACCCACACAAGCGCCACCCGCCACCGGATTAGATGAGGTGACATAGGGATAAGTGCCATGATCTAGGTCTAGTAGGGTTCCCTGGGCTCCTTCAAATAAAATATTGTGCCGTTTCCGCACGGCATTATCAATTTTCAAGGAGGCATCAACCACATGGGGACGCAGGCGTTCTGCATATCCCAGATATTCTGTGATCACTGCTTCCGGGTCTACCGGGGGCAGATCATAGAGTTTTTCGAGGAGGACGTTTTTATATTTAATTGTCCATTCGAGTTGCGATCGCAGACTTTCCGAGTCCATCAAATCAATGACTCGAATCCCCGTCCTTTCTGACTTATCAGCATAGGTCGGACCAATACCTCGCCCCGTCGTCCCAATTTTACGAGTTCCTCGGCGTTCCTCCGATGCCTGATCAATCAAACGGTGATAAGGCATCGTCACATGAGCCGTTTGAGCAATCATCAGTTTGGCGGTAGAAATGCCAAGTTCTTGTAGTTGGTCCAGTTCTCCAATCAATATTTTGGGATCAATCACCGTCCCCGAACCGATAATGCACTCGGTATCAGGATACAAAATTCCCGATGGAATCAGATGCAGTTTAAAGGTCTGGCCGTTGACTACAACGGTATGACCCGCATTCACTCCTCCTTGGTAGCGAACCACAACATCAGCCGATTTGCTGAGGAGATCGGTAACTTTTCCTTTTCCTTCGTCGCCCCACTGGGCACCTATTACGATTACGTTAGCCAAGGGACTCTTACGCCAAGCTACGGTTTACACAAACTCCTATTATCTAATGTCCATTGGTGTCATGTCAAATACTTCGCTGGGCAAATCTCCGCTAATCACCTTAGAACCTGCTTATCCTCGGCTTAACCAGAAATATCACCACCCTAATTCCGACCAGGGACACAATGTAAAGTTTTGTAAAAAAATGAGTTTTTGTAAAATAAGCTACAGAAATTGTTGTATCTTAGTAAAAGAGGAGTATAAGTAATCAGCCCAAACTCTCTTTTTCCCATCAAATACCCCATTAGGGATTTTGATCAATTTAAAAAAAACCCTTTAAAGTTCGTCTGCTTCTCTTTTATTAATTAGACTGATTGCTTTTGACTTGTTATCAATCAACTTCTCAATAAACTCCGTAATTGTTGCCAGTTAGCCACCTTGACTAATCATCAACAGTTGGGGATAGTTTTGGCTGCCTAAAAATCAGCCAATTCGGTTTATTTAAAATTATCAATCAGGATGGCATTACCATGATTAATAATCTGAATGAAGTAAATATAAACTTATTAAAAAAAGTCGAGAAACTTACTGGCATGAGCCAATTTGAAGCAGAAGTTGCCATCGATAGAATCACTAAATCAACCCCATCTGGGTTCATAAAAATCAAAAACCTTGAACGAGAAGGCAAAACTACCCCCGACATTCAACTGGTTAATAATTTTGTGAACCGTATGCCTCCCTACCAAGGCACTATTTACCGTGGCATCCCTTTTAGTAAATTAGAAAAGCTGCAATCTTTTCTAACACTGATTCAACGAAATGGTGGATATACTATTGACTCGATGACCAGCTTTACCTCCGACGAGTTAGTAGCGGAAGATTATGCTTATTCTGCCTATCCAGTAATCATCAGGATTAAAAATAACATTTCTGGCATATCAATTCAAGAGTTTTTAATTTACAGCGAAAATGAAATCATAATTCCCAAAGGAACGAAATATCGTGTAACTCATTTACCGAAAGTAATTGAACCAGAAGAAATTTTATATATTGACATGGAAGAAATTTAAAATCATGCTCTAGGGGTGGTTTCTGGTAAGTGTTCCCCCACCCGTAGAGACTAAGGAAGCGCCCGATCATATCACCCGCCCTTATTGCTTATAAATCTGATCAATTAACCAAATTGAGGCAACAATACCGACAAAGTGGGCTAGAATGGTGTGATTGCTGGCGAGAACAACAATCAGATCTAGGGGTTGGATAAAGTCGCGAACAGTACCGGTTCCGAATACTAACTGGGAAGTAGGTTGAGACAGGGCTTTAGCAAATAATACCCCACCGATCGCCTCTGCCGCAATCAGGGTGAGAGTCATTCCCACCAAATTACTAATTAGGGTAATGCGAATTTGCTTAATAGTGTCAGCGCGGGAAGGTCGCTGCGGTCCACCCTCTCGTAAGCGTTTAGATAGGCGAGTATAAGCATAGGCTTGATAGGTACTGAACCCCAAGACGAACAACCCCGCGACGGCAAAAAAGAAACCGCCGCTAGTCCCGGCGGCTGTACTTCCGCCGCCTCCGGTAGTTTGGGCGGCTACGGCCGCAAACAATAGGATAATGCCAGAAATTACAGCTAGGACAAGCTGCGCCCAAAAACAGATCCATCCAGCCCTACGGAGAGCAACAGCAACTCGCTGGACGGACGCAGGTAAAGCTGGGGGTTCAGATGGATTAGACATTGTTTGAGGCTATATTTTGACTTGGCCAATAGTAGATCATCAGTTCCGCGTCTGTTTTCCTATTATCCAGGATACTGTTTTTGGGTCAATCGTCAATCTAGGAAATTAGGCGATCGCCTTCCCGGGAAACGATGTCACAATGAAGTTCGATCAAGAGCTATATTAACCGTGTCAGACCTGCTGGAAACCACCAACACCTATTTACAAACGGCCGTCGCCCCTGTGGCGGCTGAAATAGATCGCCTACCAGAAGCATTAAAGCAGGCTTGGCGGGGGTTAGGGAAACTAGGAGTTCTCACTTTACGGGTCCCACCCGCCCCAGTCACAGCAGAAACCTTCGCCCTATTCACCGAACAAATAGCGCGCTATTCTGGGGCTTTGGCATTTTTGCAGACCCAACATCAAAGCGCGGCGGGGATGCTATCCCTAAGTGATAATTCTACCCTCCGAGAGCAATATTTACCTGAGATGAAATACGGAACCGTTGGGGTAGGAATTGGTTTTTCTCACTTGAGACGTTCTGGAAAGCCAATGGTGACAGCATTAGAGGTTGAGGGAGGGTTTAAACTTAACGGAACAGTTCCCTGGGTGACAGGATCTGGCATTTTTGATCAGTTTATCCTAGCGGCGAGTTTACCAGATGGGCGGGCGGTGTTTGGGATGGTTCCTTTTCGGGATACTCAGGAAATTCTGGGAGAAATTAGCGTGGGTGTAAATAAGTCTCTTTGTGCTATGACTGCGACTAATACGGTGACAGTGACGCTGACCGATTGGTTTTTATCTTCTGACCGGGTGGTGTCTATACAGCCTGTGGGGTGGATACACGAGAATGATCTAAAGAAGGTATTACAGCCCAGTTTTTTCGCCCTGGGCTGCGCTAGGGCGGGTTTAGATATTGTTGAGAGGGTTTTTGAGCAAAAACAATGTGCTTTTATTGAGTCAGCGCTGGAGTCGCTAACAGAAGAGTTGGGAGGCTGTCGGGGGGAAATATTGGCAGCAATTACCGACGGCAATTATAGCTTTTCTGACCAGGTAAGGTTACGAGGGAGGGCGATCGCTTTAGCGGTAAAATGCGCCCATGCTGCGGTGACAGTATCCAGTGGCGCGGCTAATTTAAGTGATCATCCAGCAGAGCGGGTTTATCGGGAAGCCCTATTATTTACCGTTTCCGGTCAAACTCAAGCACTAATGCAAGCTACATTAGAGAATTTCGATAATTGTTAATTATCCATTATTTGGCTTCCATCCAATTAGTCCCGGCGTGAATATCTACCACCAACGGAACTGATAAAAATAGACAATTTTCCATGGTGGATTTAATCTGATATTCGAGTTCCTCCCATTCTGATAAGGGAACTTCAAAGACCAGTTCATCGTGAACTTGTAATAATAGTCTGGCTTGGTAATTTTTGAGAATTTCAGCCAGTTTAATCATCGCTATTTTAATAATATCAGCACTTGAACCCTGAATAGGTGCATTAGCGGCGGCGCGCAACATTTGTTCATCTTGGTAGTTAAGGCGATCGCGATCGCGTCCTTTTAAACCTTCAAAATAGCGCCGCCTCCCTAAAATAGTTTCCACATAACCCTGATTAATAGCCGCCAACTTTTGGGATTCCAAATACTCAAAAACCCCCGGATATTGAGAGTTAAACCTATCAATAAACTGTTTCCCCGCCGTCGCACTGACCCCCACTTCCCGCCCAAATCTTTGAGCCCCCATACCATAAATAACCCCAAAATTAATAATCTTTCCTAAGCGCCTTTCTTCGGGTGTAATTTCATCCCTATCAAACAGCAACTTAGCCGTCAAACTATGCACATCTTGATTAGTATTATAAGCCTCTATTAATACCTTTTCCTGGCTTAAATGTGCTAAAATACGCAACTCAATTTGAGAATAATCCGCCGACACCAACAGCCAGCCAGACTCAGGAATAAATGCTTTTCTAATTTGGCGAGAAAACTCGGTGCGGATAGGTATATTCTGTAAATTTGGGTGAGAAGAAGACAGACGACCCGTGGAGGTAATCGCTTGATTAAAGTCTGTATGAATGCGACCCGTATCACTTCGCACCAACTCGGGTAAAGCATCCACATAGGTAGATTTTAATTTCGATAAAGTCCGATATTCCAGGATAGAGTTAATCACTGGATGGTCATGTTTTAACTTTTCTAAAACTGTCGCATCTGTAGAATATCCGGTTTTAGTCTTCCGGCTTTTTTTCCGGTCTAATTGTAACCTATCAAATAACAACTCACTCAATTGTTTGGGCGACCCTAAGTTAAACACTTCTCCAGCGGCTTGATGAGATGTTTTTTCCAGATTGTCCAAGGTTTCGCCTAACTGCTTTGATAGTTGATTAAGGTAGTCTGTATCAATCCTAATACCCTGAAACTCCATCCCGGCTAAAATCGGTTCTAGGGGTTGTTCTACCTGTCTCAATAAATCATTTAATCGCGGTAAATCTTTGAGAATATCCTGCATTTTTTGGGTGATTTGAAAGGTGGTAAAAACATCTAAGCCGCAGTAATTGGCGACGGTGTTAATATCTAAATCCGCAATAGTTTTGCCTTTGGGGACTAACTGACTATAACTCTGGGCGACTATTCCTAAATCCGGTAAATATCTTAATGATAAATCTGTTAAATTGTGGGATGATTCAGGATTGATTATATAGCTGGCTAACATGGTGTCAAAAACTACCCCTTTTAAGGTGATTCCTTGACTCCGTAAAATCAGGCGATCGAATTTGGCATTCTGCAAGGTTTTCGGATATTCTTCGGACTCTAAAATGGGGCGCAAAGCCTCCAAAACTTGCTCTATATTTAACATTTCACCCTGGGTATGATTTAGGGGAATATAAGCCAGGTCGGATAATTCCGAACCCCAACAACAGCCAATTCCTACTAAGTTCGCATCCCTAGGTTCTAAGGATGTAGTTTCTGTATCCCAGGCGACTGGTTTCTCTGGGTTAATATGGGTTTTTAGGCGATTAACTAATAGTGCTAAGGCTTCGGGAGTTTGGATGATTTGAGGATGAATAGAAGGGGCGATCGCTTTAGTTTCTAAGGTAGTATCCTCAGCACTAAAAAACCATACATCCTCATCCTCATTATTGTCATTATTCTCCGAACTCTCCAACTCTGTGGGGGGACTTGATGCCGAAATACTTGAGTTAATCTCCACATCAACTAATCCCTTAAATTGTGATTGAAGCTGATTAATTTTATTAATAAATCCGTGAAACTCTAACTGCTTGAGTAAAGGGATAAGTTCCTGGCTATCAAAACCCTGAAGTTGGCAATCTTCCCAATTAATATCTAGGGGGACATCACAGATAATCCTCGCCATTGTTTGGGAATGATAAGCCAATTCTTGACCCTGTTTAAGTTTATTGGCGATCGCCCCTTTGATTTGATTAACTGATTCATAAATACTATCTAAAGAACCATATTCCGCCAATAATTTAACCGCCGTTTTTTCGCCAATACCTCGGACACCCGGAATACAATCAGACTTATCCCCACACAATGCTTTATAATCAACTACCTGTTCTGGTTTAATACTTAATTTTTCATAAACCTGGGCGGCGGCAAATTCCTGGGGACTGCTACCCTTTCCATGGCTTAAATGTAAAACAGTAATCTGTTTTTGCTCATCAATTAGTTGAAATAAATCTTGATCACCAGATAAAATTTTCACCTGATATCCGGCGGCGCTTCCCCGATTTGCCAAAGTTCCCAAAACATCATCAGCCTCGTAGCCAGCCACCGAAAAAATCGGGATACGGAACCCTTCTAATAATTCTTGGAGGTTATTGATATCCTCAATAAAATCTGCCGGAGTTTCCGCGCGATCCGCCTTATAGTTAGCATCAGCTTCATGGCGAAAAGTGGGTTCAGCCCGGTCAAAAGCGATCGCCACTAATTCCGGTTTATAGGTATCGATAACCTCCAATAAAGATTTAATAAAGCCAAAACAGACACTGGTAGGAATTCCTGTAGAAGTTCGCAGTCCCCCATTACGACTTTTCCCGAAAGCATAGTAAGCACGAAAAGCCAAGGAATGGCCGTCAATGAGGATTAAAACCGGAGAGTTATAAGACACGGGCAAGCCTTTGTGTAATAATATTTTGGTAGATATTTATAATACCAGGGGCGGGTTAATCAAAAAAAACACGGGTCAATCCGAAATCGCCATTAACCAGACCCCCACATTTGATTATAATTGACAGCGGTAGGCAAAGGTAACTCATGGACTGGCTGGAATTTTCCGATAATTGGGTGTTAATTCCCCCAAAACCAAAAGCGATCGTACATTTTCTGGGTGGGGCGTTTGTAGCATCAGCCCCCCATATAACCTATCGTTGGTTATTAGAACAACTAGCGTTACAGGGATATGCCATCATCGCTACACCATTCATTAATACCCTTGATCATGGAAATATGGCGCGTGAGGTATTATGGACCTTTGAGGATGGCTTAGAAGACCTATTTGCAGCCCAGAAACTGCGACGGCGGGGGTTGCCAATTTATGGCATTGGTCATAGTATGGGGTGCAAGCTGCATCTACTTATCGGGTCCCTGTTTGAAGTCGAAAGGGCGGGAAATATTTTGCTCTCTTTTAATAACTATGCCGCCCGCCAGTCAATTCCTTTGGTAGAACAGTTATCATCGGTGATTGATGTGGAATTTACCCCGACCCCACAGCAGACCAATTCCCTAGTTGGCGATCGCTATCAAGTCCGGCGCAACCTGTTGATTCAATTCAGTAACGATAAGATCGACCAAAGCACCGGACTCTATCAAATTCTCAATGGCAGATTTCCCGGACTGGTGACACTCCAGCAGTTGCGAGGTGATCATCAGACCCCCCTAGCCCAGGATCTCAGTTGGCCACGAGGAGAATCATTTAGCCCCCTAGATGCGATCGGACAATGGCTTAAACACGAAGTCTATAAAGACCTATACCAGCTTAGACGGGAAGTCCTACAATGGCTTAACCCTCTCAGTCCAGTCAAAAATATTTGATGATCGCTAAACAGTTTCTGTGAGGATCAGACCGCCGATAATGAAACTCGTCCGCAATATCTCGCATTAGCATCAACCCCCGTCCTCCCGGTGAACCGTGATGGGTTTTTGATGACATCTCTAGCAGTTTGGTCTCTAAATCAAAGGGTTGACCGCGATCAAAAATGCAGATTTTAATACTATTGTTAGACAGACTGACCTCGATCTCAATGGGAACATCTGCCGCCAGTCCCTTGTGTGCGTGTCGCACAGCATTGGTAAATCCTTCTGCTAATGCCAGTTGACAGCGCAGCCAGACTGACTTAGGAATTGATGGCGGCTGTAATTTGCCAAACCATGCTAAAACATCTGCCAACATATCCAAACTGGTTGCCGTTTCCAGGCAGAATGTAGAAGGCATAGGTTGGGAACCTTCAGATTTAATCACTTTTCGATAGGTGCGATCGTCGAGCCATCTTGTAATTAGACTATACTCTATCTTGAATGTTCTGTATAGGATTAGTTCATTCTCATCTAATATAGCCATCCCCGGTGAGATGCTCTGGGTGATCCTAATGGTTAATGATCACTTGGCTTGACCGTCCCTCTAATTGTTTAAACTCAGCGCCCATGTTTAAAATTTTAGTGATTGATGATGATACCATAATTCGAGAACTGCTCAAAAGAACACTCAAAAAGCAGGGTTATGATGTGGTGGTAGCTAGTAATGGCGAGGAAGGCATAGAAAAGGCTAAAGAATTGCGTCCGGCTTTGATGATTTGTGATTGGATTATGCCTCGGCTGACCGGAATTGAAGTATGCCGACAAGTTAAGGCTATGCCGGAATTATCAACTACTCAGTTTTTTTTACTTACTTCTCTGACCGCTGTTGACGATCGCGTTAAGGGTTTAGATGCCGGGGCTGATGATTTTCTGTCTAAACCTATTGAGATGAATGAGTTATATGCTAGGGTGAGAGCCGGTCTGCGACTTCATCAACTTAGCCAAGATTTACAAACTCAAAAACAGTTATTGGAAACTGAGTTATCCGAAGCCGCCGAATATGTGCGATCGCTACTTCCTGAACCCCTAGAAGAACCTGTGCGTATTGAGGCGAAATTTATCCCCTCTCGTCAATTGGGCGGAGACTGTTTTGATTATTCTTGGCTGGATGCCGACCATTTATCTATCTATTTATTAGATACTTCTGGTCATGGACTTAGGGCGGCATTGCCCTCGGTTTCCGTGTTGAATTTATTGCGATCCCGTGCTATCCCTAATATTAACTATTATCAGCCTAGTGATGTATTGCGATCGCTTAATACTACCTTCCAAATGACCTATCAAAATGATAAATATTTCACCATTTGGTATGGCGTTTATAACCGCATTTCCCGACAATTAACTTACTCTAGCGCTGGGCATCCTCCCGCCATTCTACTATCTGGAAAAAACCCCAATAATCTACAATTTCAACAGTTAAAAACCCCCGGAATGCCTGTAGGTATGTTCCTAGAAGCTGCCTATATTGACGCTTCTTGTCACGTCGAAAAAAACAGCAACCTTTATATTTTTAGTGATGGAGTCTATGAAATTCATCAACCCGGTGGTAATATTTGGGGAATGGATGCCTTTATTAAACTTTTAATGAGAAACAATAACTTTAAAACCGGGAGTTTAAATAGCATCTTAGAATCCGTCCAAACCATCAACTTTGACCATCCCTTTGAAGATGATTTCTCCCTTATAAAAGTTAGTTTACCCTAAAAAATATGTGATTATTTGGCATGAAAAAATATCATATTTTGATGGTTATAAATTTTGATAAAAACCGTTGAGCCTGCATAATATCAACATCAATTACACAGACCCAAATATCTATCCCAAAACCAGTTTTTTATTTCCCAAAACCCCGATTAAAAACTCAGAGGATGATTGGCATAACTAGCCGAGGTAACTTTGTTTTTTCTCAAACTCCTGTCGATTTTCAAAAATTGGTTGAAACACTCGATCCATACTGGTTAGTTCAAACAGAATTCTAATCTGTTCATTAATCGAACAAATTACCAATTTACTATCTGCCGCTCGAACAGTTTTCAGGGCCAGTACCAGAGCCCCCAGACCAGAGCTATCCATAAATGTGACATCCTGAAAATCAATCAAGATGGTTTTAGCTCCCTTTTCAACTAACCTAGAAATATCCTGACGGAATTGGCTAGCTTTAGTAGCGTCTAAAATACCTTGGGGCTGTAGGATTTGAACATCAGAACTCATATTCTTTTGAGATTGAAGCATAAAAATGACTCGCCATATTCCGCTAGTATAGCCTGTGAATGCGCCCTCAAGCCAAATGGCTACCCAAACGACAATTATACAGAGAGGCTTACAGCCCAATTAAGGCTCTCAGAGACAGAATCTCAAATCTCCTATATCAGACACAACAGGTAACCCGGTTGATTTCCCTAGCTTTCCTGAGTCCTCAAATGATCATCGGTTGGGACTTTTACCTCGGCGCGACAGAGAAGACGATCGCCCTTTCGGTAACCAGCAGAGGTCACAGTTACCCTATCCCCCGGCTGTGCAGTTCCCTCGACTAACTGGTGTAGATGCGGATTGTAGGGAACCTCAGAGGCGATCGGTGCAATGATCTCCACTCCCCATTGTTGCACAAGTCGCTCCACTGGTTTCACCAGAGGCAATATATTTTTGGCGGGAATTTGGGGATTTTCCTGAACTTTTTGGGTAACTTTAGGCCACTGTAACAACCAAGATTCTAAAATATCTAAACTAGCTTGTTGAAATTCCCGACCCACAGACTCCCGCAATTGTTCCATCTCAGCCTGTAGCCGTTCATATTCCTGACGAAAAGCCGAATTAAACCCCTCAGAGGCTAAGCTACTGTCATCAGGGGCGAAAATTCTCAACAGTTCCATCAGAGAAATTCCCAGCCCCTCGGCAATTTTCATTAAAACATCCACCCGGGTCTGTAACACCAAACCCTGACATAACCGAAAGAACTGTCTCTCCTCGACCCCTGAATATCGGCTTAACTCTCGTACACTGGAAAACCCCGCCCGCCGCATCAGTCTTTGTAACTGCGGGGTATAGTCAGATGATGATGGCGACCCGTTCATAGCCAGACAACCTTGCTCCTAAATGTAGCCTAGCCCAGATGGTGCTTATCAGTCTAGTGGCTGCGTAATGGTTGATTACTGTCACCCTGTAGGTGTGCTTCCAGGAACCACAGGCGCATATCAGCAGTGCGGGAAATTTCTGTATATAGGTCTGCTGTGTCTGCATCACCCAGATTATCAGTTTTGTCGATCGCCTCTCGCAGGGACTTAGCATATACACCAAAGCGATCGGCTAAAGCCACAATATGATCCGTGCCATTATCAATATCTAGGGGATATTCTGGTAAAATCGATTCAGACGCTGCCCTACGAGCCGTTCCCATAGCATAACCTCCCAGGGCCGTAACTCGTTCAGCAATCATATCCACATATCCCTCTAATTCCCCTGCTAATTCATCAAACAACAGATGTAGAGAGTAGAAGTTCAGCCCCTTAACGTTCCAATGAGCCTGCTTAACCTGGGTTTTCAGGTCCAGAGTCGTTGCTAAACTTTGATTTAGGATCGTGATCACTTGAGATCGGGTGTCTTCGGGTAAATCTATACGGCTTGAGTACAACCTGGTTTTTGTTTGCGTGCTAGTCATAAATTATTAATTACTCCAAATTTTCTGATAGTGCGGTTATCTTTGAGAAATTCCGCCACTAAACTAATTATACCGCTTCTCGGCTTAATTAACTCCCTCTGAGGCTAGATTGTTTGGCTAAACTCTCCCAAAGTTTTGATGGGTGCGTACTTCTACCAGTCTCAGCCCATTGACAATCTCGGTAGTGAAAATGCTACGATAAAAATTTGCTACACTTTTGCTAAAGTATGGCATAATGAATAGGCTCTGAGTTAAACTAAAAATATTTTTAACGAATCCGAGCCAGCAGTCCGGCTCTGTTGCCCTTTGGTAAGAGTCAGGAGCAAAGCTAGGTCAGAGTCCTGGTCTTAACTTAAAGACTAAGGCGCAGACAAGCAGGCAACATGGATACATACTTAGAGATGGCAGTTGAGTAAAATCACTCAGCCAACTAAGAAAAAACTCAATAGGAGTCCCTAGTTATAGCGTCAGCTTAACGGGGTCTGATATTAAGAGTAAGGGCTACTAGGCATGAACCAAGGGTATTGATACCATTGTGTGACAACTGCTGAAAATTGCCCGTAATTAAATAGGGTGAGTAGTCAACCAGGTTATAACCAGAGGCCACCGATTGAGGTAAAATGCACCTAACTAGAGTCCAAATTAACAAATGATGGTCACTAGAATAGAGCATATCCACCCCCCTCGGAAACCCCAAACCGCTGCCCTCTGTTCAATGTAAACACAATTAAGGGGAGAAATTCTAGGAAACGACTCGCATGATCAATCAGACACTAACAAGTAGAGATGTGGGCTTTACCCACGAAGATTTTGCCGCCCTGTTGGATAAGTATGATTATCACTTCAGCCCCGGAGATGTGGTGCCGGGCACAGTTTTCAGTTTAGAACCCCGGGGCGCTCTGATTGATATTGGTGCTAAGACGGCAGCATACATTCCGCTACAGGAAATGTCGATCAACCGGGTGGAGAGCCCGGAAGAAGTATTGCAGTCCAATGAGACCAGGGAATTTTTTATTCTCACGGATGAAAATGAGGATGGACAACTTACATTGTCAATCCGCCGCATAGAATACATGAGGGCTTGGGAGCGAGTTCGCCAACTGCAAGCAGAAGATGCTACGGTTCGTTCTCAGGTTTTTGCCACTAACCGAGGTGGGGCTCTAGTCCGCATTGAGGGATTGCGTGGTTTTATTCCTGGTTCCCATATCAGCACCCGGAAACCTAAAGAAGAATTGGTAGCCGAAGAACTGCCACTGAAATTTTTAGAAGTTGATGAAGACCGCAACCGTTTGGTTCTCAGTCACCGTCGCGCTTTAGTTGAGCGTAAGATGAACCGCCTAGAAGTAGGTGAAGTGGTCATCGGTACGGTGCGAGGAATTAAACCTTACGGTGCATTCATTGATATCGGTGGTGTCAGCGGTTTGCTGCACATCTCAGAAATATCTCATGATCATATTGATACCCCCCACAGTGTCTTCAATGTTAATGACGAAGTTAAAGTCATGATTATTGATCTTGATGCTGATCGGGGTCGGATTTCACTGTCTACTAAGCAGTTAGAACCGGAACCGGGGGCGATGGTGAAAAATCCTGAGATGGTTTATGAGAAAGCTGAGGAAATGGCTGCGAAGTTCCGGGAAAAAATGCAGGCTGAACAGCAAGGCATCCCGGTAGTTGAAACAGCACCAGAGACAGCATCAGAGACAGCATCAGAGACAGCATCAGAGACGGCATCAGAGACAGCGGAAACAGAAGAGTCTACTGCTGAGATTCCATCTGCTACTGATGTGGATACGGAAGCCGAATTGTCTGTTCCGACTGAAGAGCAACCGATTTCAGAATCAGAATCAGAATCAGAATCAGAAGCGATCGCACAACCGGTAGCGGAAACTGAAGCTGTAGAAGATTCGGTAGAAGATTCGGTAGAAGAGATTCCCATAGCAACCGAATCCTAATTGTTGAATGCTGATGGAAAAAAGAGGGATAGCCCTCTTTTTTTTGATATTTGGTAGGGTAGGGGGTGGTTAGAAGCCTATGTTAGCAGAAAAATATGAGGTCTGAACCTTGCCCAGTATTCGAGTTAATAACATGACCTTCGATCGCATAGAGGCTATCATTTTCGATAAAGATGGGACTCTGGAAGACTCCCAGGAATTCTTACGGAAATTGGGACAGGTGCGATCGCGTTTAGTTGATGCCCAAATTCCGGGGATTGGCGAGCCTCTGCTGATGGCTTTTGGTATAGAAAACGATACCCTAGACCCCACAGGCTTAATGGCAACAGGAACACGGCAAGAAAATGAAATTGCCACGGCCGCTTATATCGCAGAAACCGGACGGGGATGGATCGAGTCGAAAAACATTGCTCAGAAAGCCTTTATAGAGGCGGAAAACAGCTTTAAAAACCATCCACCATCACCACTATTTGTAGGCAGCCTAGAGGTGCTTAAATCGCTATATGAGGGGGGTATTAAATTAGGGATTCTGTCGGCGGCTACGACGGAACAGGTGCAAGCATTTGTGACCCGCCATAAGT